>JAQWEU010000018.1 GCA_028704755.1 Minisyncoccota bacterium
CAAATATCGAAGATAAGGCGTCTAATTTATTTTATTTGATAATCAAAGATCATCCATTTTTTGATGGGAATAAACGTATCGCTTCATTTCTTTTTTTGATTTTTCTTTCAAAAAATAATTATTCAAATAGGAAAAACGGAGAAAGAAAAATAGATGAAAATACGATAGTTGCTTTAGCTTTATTTGTTGCTCAGAGCGACAGGAGGGATAAGGATATAATTATTAAATTGATTATGAATTTCTTAAAGGAAAAATAAAATACTTCTTTGTAGAAGTATTTTTTAATGGGTGACTAACGGGATTTGAACCCGTACTAAGACCTTCACAGGGTCCTGTGCTGCCATTACACTATAGCCACCATAATTTATAAAAAGTAAATCTCAATTACTTGAGATTTACTCTTGTATAAATGTGTCCCCGGCACGAATCGAACGTACAACCTACGGATTAGAAGTCCGTCGCTCTGTCCTATTGAGCTACGGGGACATATAACTTACTATTATTTAATAGCAAATATAAGGATAAAAATCAAGCATTTTAAGTCTAATATGGTAAGCGCGGGGAAACGGAGGAAATATTTATTCCGTAAATATGGTAATTTAGATAAAATGATAGATATGGGAAAAATATGTAGTGGAAATTCAGTTGTCATGGTATAGTGAAGTTATATAAATAATCCTTTTTCGTTCTTAGGGTTTTTGACGAAAAAGAAAAATAATGCTATAAATATCTTTGTTAGCGGGGCATAGTGAAACGGCTATCACGAGTCCTTTGGGAGGATTTATTCTGAGTTCGAATCTCAGTGCCCCGACAGCTTAGATTCATTTACAATCCAATAATTATTTGCGGGTGTAGCTCAATGGTAGAGTATCGGCCTTCCAAGCCGAGCATGAGGGTTCGATTCCCTTCACCCGCTCCAAGTCACCCTCCGCAAGGAGGTTTTTATTTAATCATTACTTTTATGTCTAGAAAAATTGCAATAATCGGAGGTGGAATAACAGGACTATATATAGGATGGAAGCTTTCTCAAAAAGGGGAGAGTATTGTTATATTCGAAAGGAAGAAAGAAGAGGAGGCTGATTTCAAGTGCTGCTCTGGGCTGGTTTCTGAAAGGATAAGAAATTTCATTCCGATCGAAGAGGGAATGATAAAGAACAGGATAGATCATTGTAAGATAATCTTTCCTCATAAGAAAGTAAGTCTGTTCTTCAATCCTAATCATTTGGCGTTGGATAGGGAAAAGGTAGTGAGGAGCTTGATTGATCTGAATAAGAAAAGTGGAGCCATGATCCATTTCGGAGAGAGTATTTCCGAGATCCCATCAGGATTCGATAAGGTCATCATATGTGATGGGGCTAATTCATTCTATAGACGCAAGCAGAATGATGAAGTGAATTTCAAACTGGGAGCTCAGTTGATCCTGAAAGAAAGTAGTAATGATAATTTCGTCGAAACTTATCCAACGAGATCCGGATTCTGTTGGAAGATACCAAGAGGAGATAGGGTAGAGTATGGAGTCTTGTCTGATTATAGGGATATTAATGATGATTTAGATAAGTTCTTGGATAAGTGCGGTGTCGATAAGGGTTCTGGAGAATTCTATTCCGCCGTAATACCTCAGCCGAAATTTTCTTTTGATAGTCTGTTTTTTTCGAAAGATCGAAACATATTAGTATGTGGGGATTCGATGGGGCTGACTAAGCCTTGGAGTGGGGGAGGGATAATATGGGGTTTTACAGCAGCAGATATCCTGATCAAGAATATTGATGATGCTTCGAGATATGAACGAGAAATGAAGGAAAAATTCTATTTCCAAATCCTGAAAGGAAAGGTTTCTAATGCAGTAGTAAAAATATTGGGGAATTATTTTCCATTTTTTCTGCCGAATAGGGTAACTTATGATAATGATTTCCCTAATATGATTAAGTCGATTATAGGTTTGATTAAAAGATAAAAAGATGCTAACCTATAAACATAAATTTTTGTCAACAATAATTGGGAGAGATGTCAGAGTGGTTGAATGTACGACTCTCGAAAAGTCGTGCCTGTAAAAAGGCCGCGAGTTCGAATCTCGCTCTCTCCGCAGGGAGAAAAAAGATTTTTGATCAACCTAAGAAATTATAAATTTAAACTTGATTTTATTTTCGTAAAAATATGTTTTTTGGTAAAAAGCAAGAAAAAAAAGCAATAACAACGATTGAAGAAGCTTCTGATTATATAGAAAAGTTGGAAAAGAGGATGAGTGAATTGGAAGAGAGGCTTTCTCAAGATGAAGAAAAATCTAATTTATTTTTTGAAAAATTTGAGTTAATACGATATAATCCTTTCAACGAAGTCGGAGGGGATCAAAGTTTTTCCTTAGCTTTTATGAATAATGAGGATGATGGATTTGTTTTTACTTCAATATATACTAAAGACGGGAATAGGTTATATGCAAAACCTATCAAGAAGGGTTCTTCTAGTTATCAATTATCAGAAGAGGAAGAGGATATTGTAAAGAAATTGGTGAATAGGGGAAATAATAAATAAAATCAAAATATATGACGCCAGCAAAAAAGAAAACTGAAAATATTATTGCTAAACCTCCTGTGGTGGTTGTTTTGGGGCATATTGATCATGGAAAGACTTCTTTGTTGATGGCTATCAAAGATTTTAAGATCCTGAGTAAGGAGAGCGGGGGAATCACTCAGCATGTAGGTGCTTATCAAGTAAAACATAATGATAAGAAGATAACCTTTATCGACACTCCGGGACATGAGTCATTTTCTGCTATTAGATCAAGAGGATCAAAGGTGGCTGATATTGGAATTCTTGTCGTGGATGCCAGCGAAGGATTGAAGAGGCAGACAAAAGAAGCCATCTCTCATATAAAGAAGGCAAATCTCAATACTATCATCGCTCTTAATAAGATCGATAAGCCAGATGCTAATCCGGAGATGGTGAAGCAGCAGCTATCGGAGGAAGATATGTTAGTCGAGTCTTATGGAGGACATATTCCTTGCGTGGAGATATCTGCTAAGACGGGGAAGGGGATTCCTGATCTGTTAGATCTGATATTGCTCGTATCTGAAATAAATGAGCTGAGCACTTCTTTAGACGATAAAGCTGCTGGTGTCATAATCGAAGCTTATCTGGATTCAAAGAGGGGTCCTACTGCTACTGCAATCGTCGAACAAGGCGTTTTGAATCAGGGAGATGTGATCGGTACAGAGACTGCAATCGGAAAGGTAAAGAATCTGGGAGATTTCCTTGGGAAGGAGATCAAGTCAGCTGATCCTTCTGATCCAATAGTAATCGTTGGATTTGAAAAAGCTCCAAAAGTGGGAGAAAAGTTCCATGTCTATGAAAGCCTTGATGAGGCAAAAGGATTTCTGAAAGAGAGGGTCATAAGAAAAGATAAGTCACAGATAGAAGATCCTAATAAGAAATATCTGAGAATTATCCTGAAAGCAGATACGATAGGTTCGTTAGAAGCTCTTGAAGACGTACTTAGTAATCTACCACAAGAGACGGTAGGAATCAGCATAGTGAGGTCGGAGATAGGGAATGTGAATGAGTCGGATATCAAATTGGCAAAAATGAGTGAAGCGATGGTCATTGCCTTTAGAGTAAAGACTGACAAGATAGCTGAATCATCTTCACAGAAGGAGAAGATCAAGATATATGATACAGAATTGATCTATACATTATCTCAAGAGGTCAGGGCATTGATGGAGAAAAAACTAAAGAGGGAGAAAGAAAGGATTGACCTGGGGAGGATGGAAGTGACTGTAATATTCAGGACAGAGAAGAATAGGCAGATATTCGGAGGAATAGTCTTGAGCGGGGAAATCGAGAAGGGTAGTCAGATCGAGATATATAGAGATACTCAAAAAATGGGAATAGGAAAAATAATCGATTTGCAAGCAAATAAGAAAAGTTTTACTTCTATGAAAGAAGGTAAGGAGTGTGCGATACTTTATCAAGGAAATGAAAAAGTAAAAGAGGGTGATGAGATAGTTTCTTTCAGAGAAGAGTATAAGAGAGAAGAATTATAATGTTCAGAGGAGAAAAATTAAACAATTTAGTAAAGGAGCAGTTGAATAAGATCATCTTCAAGGAACTGGATATATTGCCGGGGATTTTGTTGACTATAACGAGAGTCGAGTGTAATTCATTCGGAACAGAGGCAAGAGTTTATGTATCAGTCATTCCTGATGAAAAGTTCGAAGCGGTTTTTTCATTCTTAAGGAGAAGGTCGCGAGAGATACAGTATTTCTTGAAGAAGAGCTTGAGGATCCATCCAATTCCAAGAGTGCGTTTTGTCGAGGAGAAATCTACAAAGAATGCTGCGAGGATTGAAAAGTTATTAAGCAGTATTGAGATCAAGAACGAGGAGGAGTAGGGGTAGAAATAATTTCTAAAATGTGTTATATAATTATTGCTAGGTAATGGCGTGGTGGCCAAGCAGTAAGGCAAGGGTCTGCAAAACCCTCATGCGCGAGTGCAAATCTCGCCCACGCCTCCATTCTTAGAATTAATTTGCCGCGGTGCTGGAATAGGTAGACAGGACGGACTTAAAATCCGTTGGGCTTAGCTCGTGTGGGTTCGATTCCCACCCGCGGCACATATGAATTACTTCATTGGAAGTAATTTTTTATTTGCAAGAAAAATCCGCCACATAATGGCGGATTCGTTTTTATATTTGTGATACTTCAATATATGTTTCTTTTACTCCGAAATCTATAGCTTCTTGTTTGGTTTCAAACCATATATCTACTTTATAGTTTCCATTTTTGGAGTGCATTCTATCGGCAACAGTGAATTCTTTATTTCCATATAATTCTGGAATTTTTATTTTTGTTCCGAACGGAAGCATATTGTTAGCAACAACCCCATCTTGTACTAATGAGCCGTTAGCAGTTATTAGGGGAGTGTTATCTGTCTGAGCCTCTTCCGAAGAATAGGCGGTGATTATCACTTTTATTTTTTTTGCATTTTCTTCTTTTTCTTCTTTTTTCGCTTCTTCTTTTCCTTCTTTTATAAGGAGCTTATTAGCTGTCAATAATATATTTTCTTCTTTTGGGAATGAATGGTTAAAATTTGATGTTGGACTAGAAATATTATAATTATTATTTTTGTCCATTTCGACACTTTCACCATTTATTCCTAGGCATATAGTTGCCAGGGAGAAAATAACTACTGCAATTAATAAGTATACTAAATCATTAAAATCATTAGAAGTACTCATAATTAAAAAACTCTTTAACAGAGTCTGTCAATATAATACCTTTATGAGAGGTGATAGTCAATCAACTTATCCACACTTGATGCTTCGGATAGCCCATTGTTACTTATGGACATATTCATAAGAATTCAATTTTTATTATATGGATTATCGTATTTTCAGTCCGTATAAAGAATATGGCAAGGAGGCATATTTTTGATACGACGACATCATGAGAAGGGTTGTTATTATCTGAGTAGGAGGTCGTTTTCGATTTATTATCGTGATAACTAACGGAGGTGGCAGTGCCGTCCGGAGGAATCTTTTTTGAATAACGAATAAGAAGGTTGATAAATGTGCTAGCTCCTTGGTTATCCATTGATGAAAATATCTTGATTACTCTAATTCTTTATGCTATAAGTTATTTATATGCAGAACGAAACATTACAAAAAATAAATGATTCTGTCCGAATCTTAAAAACGGGCGATACAATAACTGGTAGGGTTTTAGCAATAGAAAACCTTTCTATTTATTTGGATCTTGGGCCAACCAAGACAGGTATAATTTTTGGTGCTGAGTATCAGAATGCCAAGAATGTATTAAAGAGCATGAAAATCGGCGATATTATTTCTGTTAAGGTCATTGAAACAGAAAATGAAGATGGTTTTGTGGAATTATCTTTAAGAGATGCTGAGAGAGAATATGCTTGGAATAATGTAAAAGAGATAAAAGATTCTGAAAAGGAATTTGTCGTTAAGATTGCAAAGGTCAATAAGGGAGGTTTGCTTACAGATATTTCTGGAATCCCAGCTTTCTTACCAACCTCACAATTATCTCCTGAGAAGTATCCTAGAGTTCCAGAAGGGGACAAGGCAAAGATATTGAGGAAATTACAATCTTTCATCGGTCAAGAAATGAAAGTAAAGGTTTTGGATTTTGATGAAAAAGCTGGACAGATTATTTTGACAGAAGAGTCGAAAGAAAGTGAGAGCATTCAGAAGGCTATAAAGAATTTGAAAGTAGGAGATGTAGTAGAAGGAAAGATTTCTGGTATTGTGAATTTTGGTGCTTTTATAAAATTTGCTATGCCTGGTGATGATTTTGAAAATACTTCTGAAGATGAATTGCTTGAAGGATTAGTTCATATCTCAGAGCTTGATTGGCAGTTAATAGAAGACCCATCTCAATTCGTTGAAATAGGGCAGAGGATAAAAGCTGAAGTGATTGATATCAGTCAAGGACGAGTTTCCCTTTCTCTGAAGAATCTTAAGAAGGATCCTTGGCAAGAATTAGGTTTGAAGAATGGTGATATCGTCGTAGGAACTATTTCAAGATTCAATCCTTTTGGAGCTTTCGTCCAATTGAAAGGAGGACAAGAAGCAAAGATCCAAGGCTTGATCCATATCTCTGAATTCGGTTCAGAGGTCAAGATGAAAGAAAAATTGGAAGTAGATAAGGAATATGAATTCCAGATATTGAGCTTCCAACCTCAAAGACATTGGATGTCATTAAGATTGAAATAGGTTTTACAAATTTTTAAGTTTTACGAGCTATGAAGAAAAATCCTATCAGGGGATTAGTATTAAAAATTTTATATATTGTTCTCGTTTTTCTATTGCTCGGTTTGATATATATAGAATTCAAGGGTGTTGATAAGACTCAGAAGGAAGTCTCTATTACTCAATTGGTTCAGGATATAAATGCTGAGAAGGTCCAAGAAGTCAAATCTTTGGATAACGAAATCGTTGTAAAGTATAAAGATGGTACTGAATTAAAGACCAAGAAAGAGGAGGGTTCGACTATAGGAGAATCTTTATCTGACTATGGAGTTGATAAGGCAAAATTGCAAAGCATATCTTTTGTCTTTGAAGAACAATCAAAAACTTTTGATTGGGTGTGGACATTCATCCTGTTTGTCCTTTTGCCTTTCGTACTTTTTGGAATTTTCTTCTTCATGATCTTCAGACAAGCAAAGACTGGGGCTGCTCAAACTTTTGATTTTACTAAGGCTAAGGCTAAATTATTCGGAGCCGAAGGGCAGCCGAAGGAAAAGGTGACCTTCAAGGATGTTGCTGGATTGAAGGAAGAGAAGGAGGAATTAGAGGAAGTCGTTGATTTCCTTAAAAATCCACAAAAATATCTAAAGATGGGGGCAAGGATTCCAAAGGGTGTCCTGTTAGTAGGTCCAGCTGGTTGTGGTAAGACTCTATTAGCTCGTGCAGTGGCAGGAGAGAGTGATGTTCCATTCTTCTCAGTAGCTGGTTCGTCATTTGTCGAGATGTTCGTCGGTGTCGGATCCGGAAGAGTCCGTAGCTTATTCGCTGCAGCTAAGAAACATCAGCCTTGTTTGATTTTTATTGATGAACTTGATAGTATCGGTAAGGTACGAGGACCGGCTATTACTGGAGGGCACGAGGAAAGGGAGCAGACATTGAATCAGTTATTGACTGAGATGGATGGTTTTGAGCAGAATGATAAGATTATCATCCTAGCTGCAACAAATCGTTCCGATGTCTTAGATCCTGCCTTGCTGAGGCCAGGAAGATTTGATAGGAAGGTGGTTATCAATCTACCGGATATAAAGGAAAGGATGGATATTCTAAAAATCCATTCCCAAGGAAAGCCAATTGATAAGGAGGCTAATTTTCGAGAAGTCGCAGAGCGAACTCCTGGTTTTTCTGGAGCTGATTTAGCGAATGTCGTTAATGAAGCTGCGATACTTGCTGCAAGGAATGGGCAAAAAACGGTATCACAACATGATTTACTTGTCTCGATCGAAAAGGTCCTTTTAGGGCCAGAGCGAAGAAGTCATGTATTATCTGATAAGGAAAAGAAGATCACAGCCTATCATGAAGCTGGTCATGCATTGGTTTCTGCATTGATTCCAAATGCTGAACCAGTAAGGAAGATTTCGATCATTTCGAGAGGAATGGCTGCTGGTTATACACTAAAGGTTCCGAAAGAAGAGAGATATTTCAGGACTAAAAAGGATCTTGAAGCAGATATATCAGTCGCTTTGGGTGGGTATTGTGTCGAAAGGTTGATTTTTGGCGATATGTCTACTGGTGCTTCTGATGATTTGAATAGGGCTTCAAGGATAGCTAGGGCTATCGTGAAGAATTATGGAATGTCTTCTTTGGGGCCAATCGTCTTCGGGGAAAGAGATGTGGAGATATATCTTGGAAAAGAATATGAAGAAACTCGGAATTACTCTGAAAATGTTGCTAATCTAATCGATAAGGAGGTTGAAAAGATAATACGAAAGGCTGAGGCTGAGGCTGAGGATCTAATAAAGCATAATAAGAAGCTAATAGAACGAATAGTTGATGTTTTGATGGAAAAAGAGACTATTGAAAGAGAAGAGTTTGAGAAGATAATCAAGGAGGGTGCGAAGTAATCGCACCTCATGGGGCGCGTGTAGCTCAGGGGTTAGAGCACAGGTCTTATAAACCTGGGGTCGGTGGTCCGATTCCACCCACGCGCACATTATTTATTGAGAATTCGTATATTTTGAATAAATAATAGAATAGCATAATAAAGGATTGACTTTTATTCTTTAATTTGCTTTAATGGGGATATCGTAATCTCCCTGAGGGCGTATAGCTCAGTTGGTTAGAGCGTTACGTTGACATCGTAAAGGCCTCCTGTTCGAGTCAGGATACGCCCACCAATATTAATTAAGTTAATAAAAAAATGACAGAAGAAATTAAAACAGAAAATGAAGTTAAGGAGACAACTGATACCGAACAGGTAGCTGAAAGCAATGAAAGCGTTGCTGTCGTAGAAGAGACCACTGTTCAGGAACAGGAAGTCGTTCAAGAAGAATCTCCTGAATTGGGTATAATTGAGGCAAATCTAAAGACTGATTTACCAGAGATAAAACCAGGTGATACTGTAAAGGTTTATCAAGTATTAAAAGAAAAGAATAATAAGGAAAGGATACAGATATTCGAAGGACAGGTGCTTGCTGTGAAGCATGGAAAGGGGATAAATGGAACTATTACAGTCAGAAAAGTTGTTTCTGGAATAGGTGTTGAGAAGATATTTCCAATTCACGCACCAATTATCAGTAAGATCGAGATAGTGAAGAGAACAAAGACAAGACGAGCAAAACTTTACTACTTGAGAGAAGCAAAAGGTAGAAAAGCACGCTTGAAGACAGTTTCAATGGAAAAATAGTTTAGAGTCGAGCATATTCTCTTAATGAGAATATCTAATGGGCGGGTGATGGAATCGGCAGACATCTATGCTTGAGGTGCATAGGGGATTACTCCCGTGAGGGTTCAAGTCCCTCCTCGCCCACACGAATGCTCAGATGATATTTATACCAGTATGTTAGTAATTTGGAATATAATTACTAAATATGGGCGATTAGCTCAGTTGGCTAGAGCGCATCGTTTACACCGATGAGGCCACAGGTCCGAGTCCTGTATCGCCCACTAGTAGTGATTGAATTTTAACAATTTATAGAGTATAATGAAACAGTCCGAGATAATTAAAAAATAAGATTAAAAATTCGGGCTGGAGAGTAGGCCGAGGTAGCCAAGTCGGTCACGGCGAATGTCTGAAAAACATTAGATTCCGGTTCGATTCCGGACCTCGGCACAGATGCTTGCGGGCATCGTATAGTGGCTATTATGCAACCTTGCCAAGGTTGAGACGGCAGTTCGATTCTGCTTGCCCGCTCCAATTTTTAAAATATATAGTGGATATGAAAATAAACTGGTACGGAGATACAACTTTCCAATTAACAACTTCTTCTGCTGATAAAGAGAATATATTCCTTACTATAGATGCAGATGAAAGTGAAAAGAGATTTTCTAAATTAGAAGCTGATATTTTATTAAAAACTCATAATATTTCTCATAAAGATAGTACTGGAAGATCTAAATCTGGTGCTAGGTTTTATATTTCAGCTCTTGGGGAATATGAAATAAAAGGGATATTTGTACAGGGAATCCCTTCTTTTCAAATTGATAAGAAAAAATTGAATATAATTTATTCAATTGAAATAGAAGGTATCAGGATATGTCATCTTGGTGCCCTTGGAGTTGATGAACTTTCTGAAGAACAAATGGAGGAGATTGGGAATGTTGATATATTATTAATTCCAATCAATGGAGATACGACAATCGGATCAAAGGAGGCTGTTAAATTAATTTCGTTGATCGAACCAAAACTAGTAATCCCGATGTGTTCAAATAAAGATTCTTTGGATGCTTTTTTGCGTGCAATGGGGCAGAAAGATATAGTTTCTCAGGATAAATTCAGTATCCAGAAAAAGAATTTAACACCGAAGGGAGATGATGATAAGGTTGAGATAGTAGTATTAGAAGAAAAATAATATCCTAAAAGAAAATGGCAAAAAAACAAGAAGAAATCATTTCAACAATAGGAAATGTCATATCGCGAGAGATTTCTCAGGAAATGAAAGAGAGTTATATCGATTATGCGATGTCTGTTATCGTTTCGAGAGCATTGCCTGATGTCAGAGATGGATTGAAGCCTGTGCAGAGGAGAATCCTTTACGCTATGTATGATATGGGTGTACGTTCTGATGCTAAGTTCAGGAAATCCGCTGCAGTGACTGGAGAAGTCTTGGGAAAGTACCACCCTCATGGAGACCAGGCTGTTTATGCGGCAATGGTCAGAATGGCACAGGATTTTACTTTAAGATATCCTTTAGTCAGAGGGCAAGGAAACTTTGGTTCTATAGATGGAGACCCTCCTGCTGCTCAAAGGTATACTGAGGCGAAGCTCTCTAAGGTCGGTGAAGAGATGATGAGTGATATTGAGAAAGGAACTGTTAATTTTATTGATACCTATGATGGAACAAGGAAAGAGCCTTCAGTCATGCCTGCTCCTTTACCTAACTTATTATTGAATGGTTCTACCGGTATCGCTGTCGGTATGGCAACTAATATACCTCCTCATAATCTGACTGAAGTAGGAAATGCTTTGATGCACTTGATTGATAATCCTAAGTCAGAAACCGAGGATCTTTTCCAGTTCATAAAAGGGCCAGATTTTCCAACTAAGGGTCTTATATTCGACCAGAAAGCTATTATTACAGCATATTCACAAGGAAAAGGTGCCTTTTTAATGAGAGGTAAAGTCGATATCATCGAGAGAGAGGGAAAGGGGTCGCAGATTGTCATTACAGAGATTCCTTTCCAGGTAGATAAGTCAAATCTTATTACCCAATTGGCAAATCTGGTACAGAATAAGAGGATTGATGGTATCAAGGATATCAGGGATGAATCTGATAAGGATGGTCTTAGGATCGCGATAGATCTACAGAGAGGAGGAATTCCTAAAAAGATATTGAATTCACTTTATAAGTATACGGATATACAGAAGATGTATCATCTGAACATGTTGGCACTAGTAGATGGTATCGAGCCAAGGATATTGAATCTTAAGGAAGTCCTGGAATATTATCTGATACACAAGCAAGAGGTCATAGTAAGAAGGACTCAGTTCGATTTGGATAAGGCCAAGGAAAGGGCACATATCTTAGAAGGATTGATGATAGCTCTGGATAGCATTGATGATGTGATCGAGACAATCAAGAAATCAAAAGATAAGGATGATGCAAAGAATAATTTGATGAAGAAATTCAACTTGTCTCTTTTGCAGTCCGAAGCTATTCTGGAGATAAGGTTGCATCAATTAGCAAAATTGGAAAAGCAGAAAGTCGAGGATGAGTTAGCAGAAAAGAGAAGGATAATTAAGGAATTGACCAAGATATTGGAAAGCAAGGCTGAACAGAAGAAATTGATGAAGAAGGAAATACAGGATGAATTGGATATGTATGGGGATGAGAGGAAGACTAAAGTGGTGAAGAATAATCCAGAAGCTATCTCCGACGAGGATCTAGTTCCTTTGGAGGATACGATAGTTACATTGACTGCTGGTGGTTTCATAAAGAGGATGAATCCTTCAGAGTATAAGAAGCAGAAGAGGGGAGGACAAGGATCGTTAGGTATGAAGACTGGAGACGATGATGAGGTCCAACACTTTATAAATGCCCAGACGCATGATTCGATATTCTTCTTTACTGATTCTGGAAAGGCATTCCAGACAAAAGTTTATGAGATTCCAGAAGGGCAGAGATCGAATAAGGGTAGGGGGATAATGAATTTCCTCGAGATAAATTCGAATGATAAGATATTATCGGTATTGCCATTGAGCAAAGACGATCGAAAAGGTACTGGTGAAGTGAAATACTTATTGATGGCAACGACAAACGGAATCGTCAAGAAGACACCTTTGAAAGATTTTGAAAACGTAAGGAGGAATGGTCTGATCGCTATCGGATTGAAGAAGGATGATGCTCTTTGCGGAGTTCATAAGATAGGAGATGGTGACGATGTTATCCTAGTTACTAAGGATGGCCAATCGATAAAATTTGCTGAGAAGGAGATCCGTTCAATGGGCAGGGCTGCTGGAGGAATAAAGGGTATTTCCTTGAAGAAGGGGGATAAGGTGATCGGAATGCAGGTAGTCAGAAAAGCTAAGGCAAAAGAAAAAGCTTTCTTATTAGTATTGATGGAGAATGGATTTGGTAAATTGACTGCGGTTACTGAGTACAAGAGGCAAGGAAGAGGAGGGTCTGGAGTGAAGACTGCAAAGATTACTTCTAAGACTGGTAATATAGTCAAGATAGAAATAATACAATCTCAAGAAGAGTTGATAGTCATTTCTCAAAAAGGGCAAACTATCAGAACAAAAATTTCTAGTATTCCAAAACTTGGCAGGGATACACAAGGAGTAAGGATAATGAAAATCAAAGAAGGGGATAAGGTAGCTTCAGCAGCTTGTCTTGATCATCAGGAAGATATATTGGAAGATTCTGAAGATGATGAAGAATAATCATATATGCAAGGAGAATTCTTAAATCCTAATAGTATAATAGACTTATCAGATATTTCTGATAAGTCTGTTGTTTGTGATTTTGGTTGTGGTTCTAATGGATGGACCATTCCTTTGGCTAAGAAAGTTCCTTATGGGATGGTGTATGCTGTCGATGTCTCTGAAGAATATCTTTCCTTGCTCGACACGAATTTAAAGAGATTGGGTATCAATAATGTTAAATTATTGTTGTCAGATTTAGAAAAAGGTGTTAAAATATCTAGCAAGGAGATTGATTTATTGGTAATTGCTAACGTGTTATTTCAGGTCGATGACATATCTGTCGTCCTTGAAGAGGGTAAAAGACTCTTGAAGGATAATGGACAGATGATAGTCGTTGATTGGAAGGATAATAATCCTTTTGGACTGAAAGATCAGTTAGTCGATTTTGATAGATTAAAGGATTGTATTTTGAAAATTGGATTCAAGATCGAAAAGGAATTTGATTCAGGAAGTTATCATAGATGTTTAATAATACGAAAACTATGAGTAAAAAATTGTTAGCTTTTGTTATTGTGTCTTGTTGTTTTAGCTTTTCTATGGCTAATGGGGCAGTGATTCCAAATCCTTTACCCTATGAAACTGTTCCAGAATTAGTCATGGCTATTCTAGATGGATTGTTGTATCTAGCGGGGGGATTATTCGTGTTATTGATCGTCTTAGCTGGATTGAAGCTAATGTCTTCATTCGGGAACCCAGAGGATTTGAAAAAAGCTAAGAATACTATTTGGTATTGTTCGTTAGGCTTAATAGCTCTCTTAGCTAGTAAGGCTATATTGGAATTCGTTAGAACTACATTATTAAATACTTAATTATAATTATAATAAATTAAATATGAATATGAATAAGAAATATTTACTGGCAACTTGTTTTTCTTTAATGTTCCTCGCTTCAACTTGTTTTGCTGCTACCTCTCTTTCTATTAGTTTTTGGAGTAATGACCTAGCTACTATACTTGGTTTTATACAAGATAAGTTATTGGTGGTTTTAGGAAGTATTTGTGTGTTGATGATCATTATCGGTGGCGGAATGTATATGACAGCTAAAGAGGATGCAGCTCAAGCTAAGAATGGGATGACTACTGTAAAAGTTGCTTTAATCGGTTTAGCAATCGTTCTTGCAGCTGCTATGTTAATGAATTTCGTAGCAAGTTTGGGAAGTGCTGCAAAATAATTATGAATAAATACTTAGTCCAAATTTTATTAATGCTATTTATTTCACCTTTTTGTTTCGCATCTAATCCTGAAGGGTTGCGCGAGGTAGGGGAGATAATAGGGAATCTGCAAGATGCGGTATTGAAGATAGGTGGAAGTTTTTGCGCTCTGATGATCATAGTCGGGGGGGTGATATATTCAACTGCGAAAAGTGATCCTAAGCAGATGGATACTGGGATGACTACTATCAAGTATTCATTATTAGGCTTAATAATTATTTTGATGGCAGTGGTTATAGGGAAATTCATTGTTAGTTTTGGGGGATAAATTATTAATAATAAGTAAAAGTTATGGAATTAAAAAAGAAAATTTTAGTATTTTTATTATCGGTTGTCGGTTTTTTCACAATCTTTTCCACTCCTATGATCGTTAGTGCCGCTAGTCCATTGGACGGTTGTACTATCAGTGATGACAATCTTACGAAATTAGCTGAAATGGGAATCACTACTTGTGAGTCAAGGTGTAGGTATGCTAATGCTGATAATCAATGCGGTGCCTGCTGTATCCTTAACGCTATTTTCAATCTTACTGATTGGTTATTCATCGGATTGATGGCCATCTCAGCATTGATGATAATGTATGGTGCATTCTTATTCGTTACAGCTGGACAAGAGCCGGCTAAGGCTGATAAGGGTAGGCAGTTGTTGTTATTCGCTTGTATCGGTATTGCGATAGCATTCTTCTCAAGAGCACTTCCTTCTTTGGTAAGGTTAATGCTTGGAGTTTAACAGAGACTGGGCTTTTGCCCAGTTTTTTGTTTATTAAAAAAAACAGGATTTTTCCTGTTTTTTAATGTGCCGAAGGAGGGAGTTGAACCCTCACGCCTTTCGACATATGCTCCTAAGGCATACGCGTCTGCCAATTCCGCCACCTCGGCTTGTTTTTCACTATTCTAATATATCACAATTGAAAACTATGTCAATTCATTGCTAGATATTTGTTTCATAATTTGTTATACTTATGCTGATGTTTAAAAAACTTGCAATCATATTATCAGGTTTATTAATTATTTTAGCAGTTTTTTTGTTTGCTAATTTTGTAAATAATAGAGGAGGGGAGAATGGAATTGATAATGATGAACAGATAAAATCTCTTGATGGGTGCAGTATAAGTGAGGAGAATATAGGTAAGCTGAGTCAGATGGGAGTAGTTTGTGATTCTATATGTAGGTATAATAATGTTGATAATCAATGCGGTCCTTGCTGTGTCTTGAATTCTGCAATCATGTTCTCAGATTGGATTTTCATCGGTTTGCTAATGGCTGCATCTTTTATGTTTTTTTATGGTGCGTATCTTTTTGTGATGACTGGGCAAGATCCTGCGAAGGCTGATAAAGGGAAACGGTTCGTGATGTATGCATTTATTGGGATTGTTGTTTCGTTTGCTTCAAAGTTCATTCCTTTTATAGCGAAGTTGATATTAAAGGTATGATAATCAATGATTTTCTATTAAAAATAAAAAGGATAGATTTTAAAAAAGCGATAATTTATTTGTTGTTCGGTGTTCTTTTTATTTCTTTATTTCCATTATTGAATAATCATCTTTTTTCAGGCATTGATACTTGCGGGCATTATTATCTAGCAGAGAAAATACTTGAATTCATGAAGTCATTCCATATAAGCGGTTATGATGTGAATTGGTTCGGAGGAGTTCCTTTATTCACTTTTTATAATCCCTTGCCATATATTGTTGTTTCTTTATTCAATATATTAAGTTTTGGATTGATACCGATAAATTTTTCTTTTAATGTCATTCTATTTATTTTGCCGTTTTTATTTTTAATTTCTGTATATTATACAGCTAATGCTTTTTTTAATAATAGTAGGATAAGTTTTTTTTCGCTACTCTTTGCTTTTTCATTGTTGTTCAGTTTAAATATTATGAATTATGGCATAGGAATATTTTCTCAATATAATGTTGGGCTTTTTTCTAATTCCTTCGCTTGGCCAATTTTAATATTCTTGATAGGGTTCATGGAAAAGATGCGTCGGTCCAAAAAAAAGAAGTACCTGTTTTTGTTCACCTTGTTCTTATCGGCTTTGATCTTGAGCCATATTTTTACAACGATTTTTTCTTTTGTCTTATTCTTTATATATTTTGTTATTAATTTTAAAGATAAGGTTTTCATAAAGGATTTTATCATGGGTATAGTTTCTAGCTTAATCCTAACTTCTTTTTGGTGGGTTCCATTCTTGATGAATATCCAATATTCTTCTGGTGAAAGCATAAATAATTTTTATAATTTAATCGAATGTTTGTATTCCGAGCCGTTTATCGCTCCTCTTTTATTCGTCTCTTCTTTCTTAGGAATATTTTCTTTATTCAAGGATCGTAATTATTTTTTCCCTGCTACCTTTTTATTAGTAGGATTATTCTTAGCATCTGGTTCGTTGGATTTTTTGATTAAAATTCCTATCCATTATTATCGTTTCGGTGCTGGAATGGCTTTGATAAATATTTTTATCTCTGCTTATGGTTTGAATTTCTTAATGGAGAGATTCAAAAATAATCTAATATTATCGAGTATTATTTTTTGGTTATTCGTAATTTCTCTTTGTAGTGGAGTGTTGGTGTTCGTAGGGGTAAGGAGTTATATCGACAACGAGAAAAATGATGATAAGAAAGCTGAGATAGTGGAATTCTTAGGAAGTAATAATCAAGGTAGGGCAATATTTGATTATGATTATGCTATTGAGAATTTATCTGATAAGCATTATCTTTCTTATGCATTGCCGAAAAGTGGAATGCAGTTGTTTGGTGGATTGTTGAGCGAGTCGGCTATTTTTAATGAAAATTATTTTAGAACATTTTTTTCTTATTATGATTTCTATGAAGAGTTTTTGGGTTTTGAGGGGATATATAAGATCGATAAGTTGAGTATTGCTGGGGAAAGTGAAAATAATCTACTTTATTCATCTTCTGAAGAATTGAATAAATTCATGATAATGAAAATCAAGAATTTAGCATTCTTTCGTGTAAAGTATATTGTATTTAGAAACGATATCACTAATCCTTTTCTTGATTTCATTAATTCTGGAAGTAACCAAGGAATGGTATCGATTGCAAAGCAGGGGAGTGATTATACTATAGCTCAAATCAATATTGAAATGCAGCCAATGATATCAGAGATGGACTATAGGCCATTCTTGTTCATTGACGAAGGGGGTATTTTTTCAAAATTGAAGTTTAAGAATTTTTCGGAAAATTGGTATAAAAATGGATATGCCATTGATTATCCGATAGTCTATTCTCCTAAGAATACTATTGACCTACCAGAGAGTGACTTGGGCGGTATTGGTGGATATATTGTCAGTTCGTTAAAGTGTCCTTCCGAGAAAGATGTATCTTATTGGCTGAAAGATGGAAAGCCCGTAGTGTTAATTGTTGCAAATGGGACATGTTATTTTGATCGTGATAATGTGTTCATTTTAAGCAAGGATGAGGTCGGTCCGTCATATAAGGAATTGTATTCTATTGTCAGTAAGCATTCCGAGAAGGCAGATTATTCGAAAATCGAGCCAGAAATCATGAATGATGAAAAGTTAAGATTCAGGAGTGGCTCTGGTACTTTGATAAATTATTCATACTTCCCCAAATGGAAAAGTATTAATAAGGAACAGGAAGTATATTGGGCAACACCTTCTTTCATATTCGTCTTTGGGAGAGGTGATAACGAATTGGATTATGGAAATTAGTATTATTATTAAATATTATGATATCGGTAATCATTCCAGCATATAATGAAGAGAATAGGATTTCATCAACCTTAAGTGATCTGATTTTGTTTATAAAAGAAAATAATTTAGATATGGAGGTTATTGTCGTGAACGATGGCTCTACCGATAAGACTGTCGAAGTAGTTAGCTTGTTTATGGATAGATTGAATCTGAAGGTAATCAATATTGGAAGAAATAGAGGAAAGGGGTATGCAGTAAAACAAGGTGTTCTAAATGCTTCTGGGGATATGATTATTTTTTTTGATGCTGATGGGGCTACGAAAATTATTGAGATTAATAACTTGATTAACAAGATCACTGAAGGTTATGATATCGTAATCGGATCAAGGGAAGAGAGTGGTGCAAGAATCATTAAGAAGCAATCCCCATTAAGGCTTTTTTTAAAAAGACCATTTAATTATTTTTTGAGAATTATTTTCGGTATTTCGGATCTGAAGGATACTCAGTGCGGGTTCAAGGGATTTAAAGGAAATATTGCTAGAAGAATTTTTTCTGAAGTAACTACTAACGGTTTTGCTTTTGATGTGGAGGTGTTGGTCATAGGATTGAACATGGGTTATAGGGTATTTCAATTGCCGGTAATCTGGGAGAATAAGAAAGAGAGTAGTGTTAATTTTGTCAGCATATTCGTGATGATGATCGATCTATTGAAGATAAAGTACAATTCCTTGATGAAGAAATATTGAGGAATTATTGTTTAATTTTATTGAAAGCGATATAATATAATTAATGATTAGATTGGTAATAGCTTGGGGAATGGCTTCGAACACCTCATTTAGGAAGTGTTTTTTATATACTAAGTATAATTTGAAAATATAGTTTATTTATGAATAAATATGCTTTCACTCTCATCGAACTATTGATCGTCATAGCCATCATCGGCATCCTGGCTGGTTTTATCATAGCCGGCCTCTCCGGTAGCCGTTCAGCAGCGAATGATGCTGTGAGGAAGAACGATATCAGCAATCTCTACA
>JAQWEU010000061.1 GCA_028704755.1 Minisyncoccota bacterium
ATCTGCGGAGCGGACAATGAATGATCCTGAAATACTAGAAGATATATTTTTGTACTAATGAATAAATAATAAGGAGTTTTTTTATTAAATAAAGGAGATTTAAATAATTAGATGAAGCACATTAGTCCATTTGAAAAGATATTTCTTTGGTTCACCCTTCTCGTAAAAGGACTATTCTCTGATGAAGAAGAGATTAAGCCTAAAAAAGGAAAAGCTCGCAAGAAGAGGCCAGTGAAAAAGCCTGTAAAGCAGCAGAAGAAAAAGAAACTAGCAGGCAAGTCCAAGGAAGAAATATTCACTTTTTTGAAGAAGCAGGAAAATCCCATAATCCTTCCGAATAGGGAGAGTAAATGGGAGAATCTCCAGACCTTCAATCCTGGAACTGTTTTTTTGGACGATAAGATACATTTCCTTTATCGGGCAATGGGAGATGATTATTACTCAAGGCTCGGTTATGCGAATTCCTCTGACGGATTCAGCATAGATGAAAGATTGCCTTATCCTGTTTATGAGCTTGGGAAATCAATGTTCTGTTCTAACTATCGAAGTCCTGCCTCTGGTGGCGGTATCGGTGGCTGTGAGGATCCAAGAATAGTCAAGATGGATGAAGACGACAGGCTCTATGTGACGTATACTGATTTTACCTCAGGAAGGATCAGGATGGCCATAACATCGATCGATATTGAATATTTTCTGAATAAGAGATGGGAATGGAATAAGGCATCGCTGATCTCAGCTCCTAATCAGGCTCACAAGAATTGGGTCGTATTTCCAGAAAAGATAAAAGGTAAGTTCGCTGTCTTGCACAGCATTAGTCCGAGGATCCAGATCGAATACCTAGACGATCTCAATTTCAGGAATGGAAAGCATATAGCCAGTTCTTATCAAAGGGCCTTCAGTGAAGATGGTTGGGATTATTGGATAAGAGGAGCTGGTCCTCCTCCATTAAGGACGAATGATGGCTGGTTATTATTCTATCACGCTATGAGCAAGGACGATTTCAGCAAGTATAAGGTAGGAGCCATGTTACTGGACTTGAAAGACCCGACAAAGGTCTTATATAAGTCCAAATATCCCATTCTCATTCCAGAAGAATGTTATGAGAATGAGGGTTATAAGCCAGGTGTAGTATACGTATCCGGAGCAGTGATCAAGGGCAAGGATATCATACTTCATTATGGAGGAGCGGATAGTTATGTCTGTGCTGCGCATGCAAATCTAGAGAATTTCTTGGAGTCATTGAAGAAAGATAATATTATTAATCTTAAAAAAGGTAATACAAAAAAATATGATATTAAAAAGATATGAAAAGAACCCTATATTGGCTCCTAATAAGAATCACTCTTGGGAAGCAAGAGCAGTTTTAAATGCCTGTCCAATCAGAGAGGAAGAAAAGACATATCTTCTATACAGGGCCTTATCTTTACCTCAATATCATACAGGTGCTCGTACCGAAGTGATGATATCCAGTATCGGTATAGCAGAAAGCAACGATGGGAAGAATTTCTCAAAGAATAGTAGAAGAAGATTCATCTATTCTTACCATGAATGGGAAAGGTTCGGATGCGAGGATCCAAGGGTCACTAAATTAGGTGATAAGTATTATATCTTTTATACTGCATTATCGAAATTCCCTTTTTGTGCAGAAGGGATAAAAGTAGGCTTGGCAATATCATCTAACCTTGAGACGATCGAGCAGAAGTATCTCATCACTCCTTTCAATGCAAAGGCAATGACACTTTTTCCAGAGAGGATCAACGGAAAGATCTGGGCCCTGCTGACAGTCAATCCTGACAAACCACCAGCAAGCGTCTGCTTGGCAAGTTTCAATAACATCGAAGAGATGTGGTCAGAGAAGTATTGGAAGAACTGGTATAAGAGTTACAACAAGCATGAACTAGTCCTGAAAAGGAGCGACGATGATCATGTAGAAATAGGAGCTCCTCCTGTAAGGACGAAAAAAGGCTGGCTCCTCATCTATTCCCATATCCAGAATTATTTCTCTGAAAAAAGACTATTCGGCATCGAGGCCGTCCTATTGGATCTGAAGGATCCAACGAAAGTCATTGCTAAGACCAAGTACCCGATAATGGTCCCTGAGGAATATTATGAAGAATGCGGACTTGTAGATAACATAGTCTTTCCTTCTGGAGCTTTCATAGAGCATGATATGATCTATCTATATTATGGAAGTGCTGACACTACTTGCTCCTTAGCTTTTATCAGCCTGGAAGAATTACTCTCTAAATTGACTCAAGAGAAAGAAGAATTGACTTTCCTAAGAGGTCCTAATAACCCGATACTTTCTTTGAATCAGGATCATCCATGGGAAGCAAAGGCGGTTTTTAATCCAGCTGCAATATATCTCGATGGCAAAGTCCATATATTATACAGGGCGATGTCTGAGGATAATACTTCAGTCATAGGATATGCCACTAGCTCAGACGGATTATCGATAGATTATAGGCATCCAGATCCTGTATATGTCCCAAGGGAACCTTTTGAGCAGAAACTGACTCCGGGGGGGAATTCAGGATGTGAAGATGCAAGACTGGTATTGCTTGAAGACAGGATATATATGTTCTATACCGCTTTCGATGGAAGGAATCCTCCAAGAGTAGCCCTGACTTCGATATCGAAAGAAGATTTCCTGAGCCGGGACTGGAAATGGAAGACTCCAGTATTGATCTCTCCTCCAGGAATCGACGATAAGAACTCTTCTGCTTTTTCGGAGAAGATCGGAGGCAAGTATGCGATCATCCATAGGATAGGAGTAGATATAAATATATCCTTCCATAAGAAGATAGACTTCAAAGCAAAGGATGAATGGCTAGAAGGATATCGATGGATATCTCCAAGGAAAGGAAGTTGGGATTCGAGGAAGATCGGTATATCTGCTCCTCCGATAAAGACCAAGGAAGGATGGATATTGTTCTATCACGGAGTTTCCGCAAAGGATAGTTATTATAGAGTCGGAGCTTTGCTATTAGACCTCAAATCTCCTCTCAAGGTAATCGCCAGGACAGAGGATCCATTGATCGAACCAGAAACTTTCCATGAGAGAGTCGGGCAGGTTCCTAACGTTGTTTTCCCTTGTGGGGCAGCAGTGATCAAGGATGATATATATATCTATTATGGCGAGGCCGACCAGACCGTAGGAGTGGCAACAATCAGCATGAAGAAATTATTAAAACTTCTCAATAATAATAAATTATAAAATGGAAAAGACTGAGAGGCCATGGGGGTATTACATTACCCTGTATCATGACGAAAAGATCAATATCAAGATAATCGAAGTAAGACCGGAACAAAGACTGAGCCTTCAATTCCATAACAATAGGGAAGAGAATTGGTTATTGATAGAAGGTACTGCCTTGTGCGAGATAGGCGAAAGAGGCATAGAGGAAATGAAACCGAATATCGCCTATAACATTCCCAAAAAAGTCAATCATAGATTATCTGGAGGAAAAGAAGGTTGCAAGATACTTGAATTCGCAACTGGTAATTTCTCTGAAGAGGATATCGTCAGATTGGAAGACGATTATGCTAGGAAAAACCCGCAATAAGACGGGTTTTTCTTTATATAAAAAATCCCATTAAAAAATGGGTATTAATCCTGACTCAGCATTTTCTTTAATCCTAATATTATTATTAGGACTCCGATACCAACGGTAAGGAAAAGAAACATTTCTGCTAAGTAAAGGAAATATGCAGAAGGAATCCAAATGTTTTCATTCATCATTCTTATCAATGCCTCGGGTCTCATGAATATGATTGCCATAGCGGATACTCCGAAAGCGAGAAATACCCGGAATAATAATATAAAGCAATTTATACCCACTCTTTCTTTCCATATCATTACGTATGGGAAAAAAATAGATAGGAATCCTCCAATAACTACTCCTATACTGTCCATCCCTGGTAATAATAACCCAGAAAAGGAACTGAATAGGATTACTAATCCCATCAAGAAGATGGTTATCGAATTATCAAGATACCTTCTTAGTAAATCAAGTTCCGCAAACATGAAATAATTATAACACAATTAGTAATTATGTCAATGTGTTAAGCCTGAATTCTAGTTTGAAGCTCCCTACATTTAAATATTAAAAAGCCATTGCTTTTTAGGGTATAATTAAAATGATCAAATAACAATTAAAACCCAAGGCAATGGCTTATCATCATCTTAGCATAAGAGAACGATTTAAAATAGAAACATATCTTGATTCAGGAATGAATAAAGCAGAGATATCAAGAAGATTAGATAGGGATTACAAAACCATATTAGAGGAGATAAAAGAAGGTTCTTATCCCGATGGCAGATATAGTGCTCAGCATGCTCAATCAATAGCAGAAAGAAAAAGGAAGGACGGGAAAAGGAAGTCCAAGAAACTGATCAAGGATGATGAACTCAGAGAATATCTGATAGCAGGATTAATGGATGACAAATCCCCTGATCAGATTATGGGTGAAAGGAAGAATCAAGGAAAGAGCAGTGTCTCGAATGAGACCATATATTCTTTCATCTATACTGAAGATAAGAGATTGATCCAATAT
>JAQWEU010000002.1 GCA_028704755.1 Minisyncoccota bacterium
GGTTATAGAGCACTTATCTCCTTCTGGCGTGCAGTCTGGAAGTATTCCTGCATTAGAATCAGTACTAGGAACATCCTTGTCTAATCCTAAGAGAGTTACTTCACAATATTTCAGCTGGACCGTCTTGACCCTTCCTTCTACTTCTGCCCCTTCTTCAGAACAGGAAGTATTGTTATAAATATATAATTTCACCTTCATGTCCTTGAAATAGTTCTTATCCCTCTTATAGATCGTTATATAATTCATCTCTCCCCCTAACTTGCTCAATCTCTCATCATTCCTGACACTTGGGATATCCTTATTGAATGCTGCACATTTTCCTATTATGCTGTCATCTTCTTGGGCTGCGATTCCGAAATAATCTATCCCTTCAGCTTTTTTCGAATTCACTATGTCGATCGAATTGACATTGTCCTTGTAATTCACTAGGTCCAGATTCGTATATGTTCCCTTTAGGCGCAAGGGGAGATAGAGGTACGGAGTATAATTATCCTGTTCATAAAGAAGTGCCCCATCTACCTTATCGAGTATCACCAATCCTGGATTATCATTATACTGATCAGGATTCTTCGGATCCCTCTGTCCATTTCCTCCTAATAAAGGAACATTGATGGTAACCTCTTCTCCAGGCTTCAAGGATTGGGAATAATCGTCATTATTCGGATTATCTGCATAGAACACCGTTGCCGGCCCACCATTGAACCCTATCACAGCCTGTAATCCATAATACTTCTTTATTGTCAATTTCCCATTATCTTTTATATCCTGGTTGGGAATGGTCATCTCCACTGTTCTTATAGTCTTCTCCGGTTCAGTTTCAGTTTTTGGCTTGATGATCTCCTTCAGGATACAGGATTGCATCTTAGCACAGTCACGCTCTACTATATCAGTAGGAAAATCGCTATTTATCGTTTTCAGGATCAATAGAGGAGAAAGTAATACTGCTAGCCCTACGATAACTCCTATCAGATCGTTCTTCAGTTTCGAAAAAGCCGCTGGGCTGCCCCCAGAGGTCAGGAGATCTAATCCAGAAAAGGTTACCTTCACGACAGCTATGGCCACTAATACTGCCACGATCAATGCATAGAAATACGTAGCATAGTTCTCAACAGTGCTCTCATCGGTCAGAGGACTTATACCAGGGAGATCAAGATAAGTAACAGCAAATACCCGATCCAGGCAGATCGCAGAAAATATTGCTATTGATAATAGATAATATCTTTTATGCATCGTGTTTCTCTTATATATTATTTCGTCGTCTGTTGTCTTCCCGAAGTGCAATAGAAATCATCTACATAAGACTGTTTTCCGATTGCCTTCTGGCATCCAGCTAAAAGATTCATATTCCTTTCACACATCTCCTTCTCTATCTTCTTCATATACTCAGCATTCAGAGGAAAACAATTAGGTCCGTTCTTATTGACAGGGTAGGGGAATTCAGGAGTAATCCTATAACCCTGGGCATTTGTCGCTGTCATTCCTTCCTGGCATCCGAATAATCTTATCTTGGCCAGATTTTCCTTATACGCAGCCCTATAACCTGTCACGCACTTGTCCATCTTCATCCTCGTAGTAAAAAGCCAATCGAGCAAAGCCATCCTGCTTTCATCAGCTCTATCATCAAGACTGTTCTTCGGATTTTCCTGAGAATCATAATAAGGCCTCAATTCTTCAGCAATCATATAAGTCTTCAATCTCTGCCTCCAAAGATCGATCTTCTGGATTATTCCTGGATTTTCAAGCCCCTCTCCTCCGATACAATAATTTCCTCTTCCTCTTATCTTGTTTATCGATATCCAGTTCACGTGCTCCATTGATTTGTACAAAGCGAATTGTTCTCCTAATATCTTGGTATAAGGACAAGAGAACCAGGTTTCAGTAGTATTAATCAACGAACTATGATCATATATAGCCCCTATGACCCGCCTCTCAGTCATACCCGCTTCAACGAAAAACACAGGTGCTAAGCATAGTAATATTCCTAAATATATGATTTTTGTCTGTTTTATGATCATTTATATATTCCTTATTTTTCCTCTGTGCCTCCCCATTCTACGACACTGAAACCTTTTCTCTCGAACGTCTTGAAATCCTGAGGCCTTACCTCCATATAGCTATCCAAAGCCTTATAAACCATGAATACTCGCAGTAACGAATCTGGTTTCGGAGTTATATCGATAGGAGCCACGTCAGTATATTCCTTTCCTGCGAAATGGATGAGATTGTACTTATTATCCTTCATCTTCGGATACCAATAGACGATGAACTCATTATACTCCTTAGGAGTAAGTCCTATTTCTGCCAGCTTCTTCTGTAAGAAATCCTTAGTCTCTTCTCCTCTGACCACGAATCCTTCTGTCATGTCGAAATCAATCTTCTTGTCCGGAATACCTTCCCAGAATAGATAATTATACTCCTGCCCATCCTCATGGTTGATGATTCTTCCATCTGGATAAGCCGTTATGCTCCATCCCTTGAGAAGATCGCTATACTTCGGATAATCAGCTATTATCTGCCCCTTATAATCTAACTTCACCTTGATGTCTTGTTCCTGTTGCGGATAAAAATACATGACCGGCTTCTCATGACACGGACAACCTTCATCTTCTCTAGCAGCTTCTAGATAGACGACTATATCCTTCGTATAGTCCTGACAGGATCTTTCTTCGTTGAGATCCCTATCCCAAGCATTACACTCCGCCACTGTATAACCTTCGGGAGGAGAATATTCCGGTATTGCATTACTCATACAAGAACAGGGGAGGGGAGGAAGTTTTCTCTTGACATGGATATAAATATCTGAAGATGATATATGCGATGCCCAATAATCCTGGATAGTAAAACGTATCTCGTTATTTCCTACTGCCAAGAGATCTTTTATATCGACTTGCCCTCTCCAGAGATCATGAGATACTGGGCCATATTGCTTCTTCTTTCCATTGGCCAGATTCTCTACTATCAATATATCATCCGCCACCACATCCTTCATATCCGAAGCAGAACTGGAGACAAATACCTCTTCATTTCCATCCCACGCGAATTTCACCACTATATCAGAAACAACTTTTTCATACTGCGTATTGATCGGTCTAAGAAAAGCTTTTAATCCTAGGTATGGCTTATTCCTTCCGTCTGGACAGCTCATATTATGGACTATGAGTTTTAGCTTGCCAGGAAGCTCATCATTTATCACGTCTTCGACAACAGGCTCAGAATTGTTCTTCCCATAATAATCTGTATAGGAAGGAGTAAGGAATTTGGAATACCTCGTCACTTTTGCACAGGCGAAACAGGTCTTCTGGGATGATGGTTTACATGCACTACAAGTATCAGTACAGGCATAATGGATACATCCGCACTCTTTTGTCCATGCTACGCAATGACAATCACTGCTATTAGTACAGGTCTCACAGTCACATCCAGTACTTGTCGCTCCTCCATTAGAAAAGATTCCTGTGTCCTTGCTTATCGAAGATATCCCGCTATAGTCACCACCTCCTTCCGCCGCACCGCCCTCGACATACACATTGGCAATATTATCAAAAGCGATTATTGCTGCTTCCATCTGCTCCAATGTCCTATCTATCGTCCTGATCATCTGCTTAGCATATATCTTCGTGTGGTAAGATAACTGGCCTACTGGAATAAGAGAGGGGAGTAGGAAGCCTCTTTCTGTGCCGACTTCCGTATCAATGGCACTGTTCTCTGAATACTGTGAATAATCGATGAAACCAGGCTTGAAATAATATGGCATCTTATCTCTCCCTGTATAATAAGGATCGACTACCTCAGCCGGTTTGCTCAAGGCATAGAAAGTCAGAGGGTCTCCATCTACTGCCATATCTTCTCCTGTCCAATACTTCTCGCTTTTATCAAGATAAGAATATCCTCCTTCATTATATATGTCGTCCTTCCACTGGACGAACCTCCTCTTTGAGATATCGAACATCGCGGCAGGCACACCCTCTAGAGTAGGGACTTTTTCATATCCACCGAGACAGGAGCTCTTCACGTTGTTGAAAAGAGCATTCTTGCCTTGCAATGTCTCTAATTCTCCTCTGCTACAGATCCTCCTATCTTCTTCGTCATCCGCTAAGGCTTCAGAATTAGGACCAGTCCTTTCCATACTCTTATCGACATGCAGATTGCTGATCAGGTCTCCTGTCTTTATCCTGACCAATTTATTGTCCCTTTGAGTCACATCATATTGATCTTCATTCCAAGTACAAGTGAACATATTATGCCTATACTCATCATCTTCATATACAGCTTTATCCGTCAGCTTGTTAGGGTCTTCATAGACAGCACAATTGAACCTCTTCCTATAAGCGCCCGTCTCATAAGGGAATGTCAGCCCTAATTCGCTCTGATCAAAAGAATATCTTTCCTTTGCCGGTGTCTGCATCTGTTGTAGTTCTCCTTTGGAAAGTAGCTCTCTTCTCTTGTCTGACATCATATACTTCTCGATCTTCTCGAGATCGGCCATCCTGTTCTGGTAATACTTCTTGAAAGATATCAGTCTTTGATAATAAGCTAGCAAGAACTCTGTTTTTCTTGCCTGGACCATCTCTGGCTGCTGGTTATATACGAAATCATTACATGACCATCCCATTTCTATCGGATTAGCAGGACCTTGCTTGGTCTCCTGAGCAGAACATTCCAATTTCGTATTTACATCCCCATAGACGATTATGTTCATGAACTCTCTCATGCAATCCATTGATTTCCTCTTCAAGCAAGGATCATGTTGGTAATATGGATTAGAAGAATCATAAATATTATTGAAAAGATTTTGAGGTATATATTGGCAGCTAGTACTCCTTCCTCTCGGCCCGCCACAGCATCCAATGAATGGGTCGCAGTTGTCATAACACCAATCGACTCCACAGCCGAACTTATGATGGCAATAGAATGATACTCCGATAGGCCCCGCAGTTCCTTCACATCCTACATATTCTGGATCATATACTGCCCATAAATCAGTAGTCCTTTCATTCGTCTCGCTACAGATACACCCATTCCTTATATACTCCTTCAGGTTATTCACTATTCCATGCAGCCCATCGTTCTCACAGTTGCCCCAGTATCTACATCTCAATTCTGGAGAGACATAACCCTTTTCAACCGTATTATCGCCTGGATCATCTACTGGATCACCCCTGGAGTCAGTCTTGGCAGAATCATTCTTATTATGTAGATCGTACCAGTTCTGCTCATCCCAATCATGATAATTCACGCTCAGAGCTGTCTTTCCTTCTTTATTAATATCATAGCTTCCAGCATAATCAGGATTGAAATAACCGTTAGAATTAGGAGAGCTAGAAGGGTCAGCATCCCAATTCACTATATCTGGATTTCCCAAAGGAGAATCTTCGTCATTGTTTCCCGGCTTCCCGCACCTATAATTCCCATCATTCAGATAAAGCATCTTATGCTCAGTCGCCTTAAGGAGCTCATTAATACAGATCCGGAAATCGATTCCCTGATATTCATCCATTTCTGTAATGTACCCATCTCCATTCTTATCGATCGCATTTCCGTACTTATCATACAGATAGCATATTTCTTCCGTATGAGGGCCTGCTGTCCCGATCTTTACTGAAGAATAGTTATATGCCTGAGTAGGGGAGGTAGATACTGCATTCAATATCGATTCTATATTTGCCCCTATCGGGATCTCCGTATACTTGACCAATGGCCTATCCACATTCTTATTAACATCTCCTCCCATCTTTTCCACTTCGCTTATCAAATCATTAAGATTCATTTCTAGTAATTGAGGATTGATGGCTTTGAGCATCACTGTTGAACCAGCCAGGATAGAAAGTCCTAGGAATAGGCCTGTAATGCTTCTTTTCGCGTCAGTCACCTGAGCAGCGTTCGCCCCAGCTGTCATTATTTGGAATCCTTGATAAGTCAACCCTACCACAGCTATTACCACCCCTATGACAACGCTCATATTCAATAAATAGACAAAAAAATCGACTCCGAATACAGGAGCTACTCCGATGACAGGATATGTCTGAGATAATTGCAAGGCATCATTAGCAAAAACCATACCGCTTGCCGATATGCCCAAAAAAGAAAATCTTAATATATTCTTTGAATAGTTCATCATAAATTATCTTCCGATAATCTTACTAAGCATCTGACCCTCTCTCTTTATCGCATCCACCTCATCAGAACCATCTTTTGCCACCGAATAAACATAAAGGGTCCAAGTAGGCAAGACTCCTACGTAAGGGATCAGCTCAACCGCGCCCACCCCCATGAATCTACCCATTAATTTCGATCCAGGATTCTTTCCTCCTTTCCTACTAGGCATGCTTCCTGACTTCACAAAAGTCCATGCCCCGATTATTACTATTCCGCAAGTATCAAGAAGTCCGAAATCATCCAAAGCTAAAAATAACAATATTAAGGACGCTACATCCAACATCAAGGCAACCATCAACATCATCAACTCATCAAGCTGAAAATTCAATTTCAATGGCAATAGGTCGAATGGAAACATTTCTCTTTTGCATAAATAATAATTATGCTATAATCATACCATCATTAAGTAATTATTGCAAAATAATATGAACCTTTTTGAAGTTGCTTTCAAAAACAAAAAACTATTAATTATTCTCTTCATTTTTTCATTCTTTCCACTACTGACTTTCGCTGCCGACGACATACTTTCCCAAATAACAAGCACTATCACAGGAGGGCTCAACTCTGTTTCTGGAATGGGTCTAGACGTAGCCAAAGCGATGATCGCTGGAATGATGACCATGCTTGCCGGGGTAGGGCTCCAGCTACTCCAACTAGGTATTAGCTTCCTCTCCTGGACTTCTAGTGGAGATTTCCTCCAGAGCGGAATGACTAGCAGTATGAACAACCCTATGATTAGCGAAGGTTGGACTGTCGTAAGGAACATTGCCAATATCTTACTGATCTTCGGATTAGTAGCGGTAGCCATCAGTATCATGCTTGAATACCAGGAATCCAAGGCTAAGAAAATGCTCATCAATTTCGTCCTGATGGCTCTCCTTATCAACTTTACCCCTGTCATATGCGACACCATCATCGATGTAGCTAATTCTTTGATGAAGATATTCCTTAAAGGAGGAGTTTCTCCTAATCTAGCCAATGAGATACAGAACAGGCTAGACGCCCACAAGATAGAAGATATTGTCACCGTCTTTGTCCTATGCTGCTTCTGCCTCTTAGCTTTCTTCATATACCTGCTCTATGGAATCCTTTTCATGTTCAGATACATCCAGCTTTGGTTACTGATCATCATTTCTCCTATCGCCTTTGCTAGCAAGGTCTTTCTTCCTACAGGAATGGCTAAATACATGGACCACATCTTGCCGAAACAATGCCAGTGGGATCCTTGGTGGGCAGATTTTCTTAAATGGACCTTTATCGGAGTTCCAGCTGCTTTCACCATCTACCTCTCCAACATCCTCATGAAGATAGTGACAGAGAACTCTACCGCCATAACATCAGCTCCTGGAGGAGCTCTTCAAGGAACCTTCTCCCTTATTTTCTCATATATGATCCCTTTCGGAGTCCTGATCCAAGGATTTATCATGACCATGGACAAAGGATCTTCAGACATGTTCAATATGGGAGGATTCTTAAAAGGACAATACAGTAAGGGCATAAACAGAGGAAGTAATGCGATAAAAGACGGATTTACAGGAGGAGGTAAATGGATCGGAAGGGGAGTAGGAGGAATGTTTTCAAGGACAATGGACTCTGGAAGCGTTAGTGGAGTCGCAAACAAGGGAGCATACATCTTAGGAGGCTTCGGAAACGAAGGAAGAAATGACTGGAAGAAGAAAAGTACCAAACTCCAAGAAAGCCTCGGACTCAAGGAAAGAGGAACTTACGAGAAAATGATCAAGAAAGAAGCCAATGAAAAATCTTCTGAATACGAGAACTTAACCAAAGAAGAAAGAGATAAGATCGAGAACCGAACTACCGTTATGGAAAAAATAAGAGGGCTGGGCCAAGACGTCATGGGAACCTCAAAAGGAACCCAAGCCGCTCTAGCAAGAGTTAAAGCTAAGGAAAAAGAAATGGACATCAAAGATTACAAAAAAGTCTTTGATGATATTGAGACTTATGAAAAAACAGATCCAGAGCTCATGAAAAACATCATCTCCAACCTTACTGCCGACACAAAAGAAGGAAAGCTTAAAGATGACCACTATAAAATCCTTGAAAACTCTACATATCAAAAAATCATCAAAAAATACGACACAGACGACGTTATTATGAAAAACGCTGCTAAATATAGGCCAGATCTCGCTCCCGCCTTAACAAGTAAGACCATTGCAGAAACAATAAAAGGAATGACTCCTAAGGAAGCTGGTGAAAAAATTGAAGAAAATAGCTTAGGTGGATCAAAAAGATTTGAGATATTCGAAGCTTTGAGCAAGAAACAAATTGAAGGAATTGCTAAGAACTCAACTGACAATAAGAAAGATAAGATACAAGAAGTTATTGATAACGAAATAAAAACAAAAATAAATGACCTTGAAACTAAAATAAAAGATCTTGACAATCAAATGGCAGATCTTATTGACGATATAGATGATGCTAAAAAAAATGGAAATCCTGCTTTAGCTGCTGTACTTCAAGCAAGTTTTGACAACCTTAATACTAGGAGACTTCTACTCATAAAAGAAAAGAAGTCATATGACGAAAAGGTCGCTGCTTTCATAAACAATCTCTAATCCTAATCATATGAACAAGAATTACATCCCATCAGAAATAATGAATATCATTGATATATATTCTCAAAAATATAACATTGATAAGGAAATAGAGTCAGGAGTCGATATCAGAGGAAAATTAAGTGAAGAAACTGACCTAGAAACAAGAAGAACGACTAAATACTTTTCCCAAAAAGTCCAAGAAGGACTTCAGGGTGGAAGGAATATCGAAGAGATAATCCCTTCCTATCTGGTCAAGAAGACCCTTATCGCTGTAAAGAACCACCAGATCGAATACCAGGATGCCTATTTCTTCCTCGAAAGAAAGCTTGATATTTCCAAAGAGGATATGAAGAATTTCTTCGATGAACTGTTTAAGAATGAGACCATCATGAAATATCTGATCGGCCAATATTACGACGATGTAGATTATGAAGGCACTGAAATAGGAGAAACTCCTATAACAGAAGAAATTCCTGAAAACATTACTCCCAAGCCCGAAGAAAAGAAAGAAGAATCAAAGAATTTCCTAAAACAAGAATTGCTATAAAAAAATAAGCGGATAATTTTATCCGCTTTTCTTATTAGACAAAGGTTTTTCTCCTTCGTCATTGATACTTTTCTTTTTTCTTCCTTCATCAGAAGGCTGTCCTGTCTTGCTTGGACTCTGTCCGAAGACATCATTTCCTTTGAAGAATTCCGAAAGGGCCAACATCTCCGCTAGGGGATTGATTGACCCATTATTACCAGAGCCTTCGAGGTGCAGATAAGCCTTGTTATCTACCTTGATCTTCAATTTGATCATCTCTTCTGCAGACTTCCAAAGATCAGGATATCGCTCTATTAATTCTGCGACATCAGCCTGACTGATTTCTCCCTCATTTTTTTTCGCCTGAGAGGGAAGAGCCTTCAAGAATGCTCTGGTTACAGCTCCAAGAGTAGTCTCGGCTTGTTGTTCTGCATTAGCGACCCCGATTGTCCTGATTGCATCAGCCTTAGCGTCAGCATTTATCCTTGTCACATGGGCATTGACTTCAGCAGTCACTCTTAAAGCATCTGCCTGCTTCTCAGCCATGTACTTTCTCAAAGTAGCTTCCCTGAGTCCTTCAGACGCAGGATTGATATCAGCTATGCCAATCTTCCATATCCCGACTCCGAATTTCTCCTCGACATAAGCAAGGTCAGAACCTTTTGTCGGTTTCAGACCATAATTGATCTGATCGCTGGAACAATCAGGCTTGCTGTTCAGTCTGCCATAGATCTCGTTTCCAAGACCTTTAGGACCTTCCACCTTACTACTTTTCTTGTTATCATCTTCCGTGCCTGCATTACGATTTATGAGCTCTTCATAGCTATATTTAGCTATCTCGCTCCTGATCTCAGCCTTGATAAAGTTAATCACTGAATCAAGCCATCGGTCAGTCCGCATCAAGGCAACAAAAGGAGATATGACTGACATGGTCAGGACAACATCTATTGTTAGAGGAAGTCCATCTTTATCCTCGATGTTCTTGAGTTGTACCCAATAAACATCATTCTTCAGGAAAACATAATCAATTACCCTTGCCCCATGAGGACGAGGATTTCCCTCAGAATCTATTGATGTCCAGATGAACTCGTATACGTAAGCCCTATCGAAGGGCCATATACCCAAAAAATGTAATCCTTTCCCGATAAAGAGAAGTCTTTCTAAGAGACTCCTTTTCGAAACTACCTTCTTTTTAGGAGGTTCCTCCTCTTCTTCTTCGTTTTCTTCGCTTTCTTCGCAAACGAATAAATCCTCCAGGCTTTCATCGTCTGGAACGATGAAGTCGTTCTCCAGATGATGCCCATCGTAACTGATGAGCGTCTTTTGATAGGCCTGGTTCCTCAGGATAATCTTCGCTGTTCCTTCCTCGACGAAAGTGAAGAAAAGATCATTCTGAGCCAGCCAGAAATAGGCTGTGATCAGGAATAATAAGAAACTGACGATTACCGTCAGGACCAATACCCCCAAAAGAAGAAGTATGTCTAATTTCACTACTCCCGAAAAAAGAATGAGTGAAGTAATCACGACCGGAGTCAAGATGACCGCGACCGACTTAAAGATGATTATTCCTTCCTGTCTCTCCGTGAGATAATCTTCCTCACTTGCGTCCTTAGACTTCATGATTTAAAACCTCCTAATAAGCAGAATCCTATGAAAGGAAGCATTGTATAGACAATAGCTCCTCCAAGAAATTGCGTTGGCTTTACAAAAGCCACCTGGAGCATGTTCGCTGTTCCATAATCGAAGAAATAGCAACCAGCCATTTCTAAGAGATAGACCATTCCGAACCCGATCAAAAAACAGACAACAAACGCAATTATCAAAAGGATTACCATCTTCACACTCTTCAAGATAAAAGAGAGGAAGAAGAAGGCAATCATAATAATAGTCGCAATCAACAATCCAGCCAGCAGGGAAGACCATAAGCTATCCCCATGCAACACGCAAAGAAAAGTACTCGCCACGACCAATATGAGATAGACCCATATGATCATAGGTATTTTCTTCTTTCTGTTTCTAATAGTAGTCTTTGTTTTTACTACTTTCGGTTTTCTCTTTTTAATGAGCATTATGACACCTTTTATATTATAAAATAATAAATATATATTGTCAATATCTAGACATACCTTCACATCCTTGGTAAAATAATAATACTAAATATGTTTTCATCTTTTAAAAAAGTTAATATCATTAACAGGAATTAACGCATGGACAAAGAATATACAAAAGATTATTTTTGGGAAATATACAAACAGCTTCCCGAAGAGCTTAAAGACGCTCTCTTTTCTGATAAGAATAATGAACTAGTGACCCACATCTGTGTCCAATCCGGATTGAAGGAAGAACAAGTCTCTATTGTGGCGAAATATGTCGGTAGGGTAATAATGGGACTCTTGCCATTGGATGAACTTCCTATAACCATAGAGCTAGAACTGAATATCAGCCAAGACTTATCCAGTCAGATAAATCGCCAGATATACATATCGATCTTTAAGCACTTAAGAGTTTCTTTGAATAAGATAAATAACAGGAACTCCGAGTATAAAGATGTTTTCACTAGTAGTAAGGATGGTATCATCGAAGAGAGCAGGGAAGAGACACCTAAGACTCCTCCACGCACCTTCACTCCTCCGCCAAGAAAAGAATTTATCCAGAACATTAATCCTATTGCTGCAAAACTAGAAAGGATAGAAGAAAAAACCGCTCAACCACTTGTTGATCCAGAACCAGAAATTAAACCCGCACCAGAAATCAAGCCAGAACCAGAAGTCTTCAAACCCGCGCCTGTCAACGAGAAACCCCTTCCTGAAAACCCTGTTTTCGAAAAACCTGCTCCTAATATTCCGTCGAGGGACGCTTTCAAAAGTTCTCTCGAAGATATAGACATTAAAAATGTTGAAATACCTACATTTGTCAAAGATACGAAAATCCCAGAAATTCCTGCTATGGAAATTCCTGAAACTTCCCCTGAGGATAATGACCCCTATAAGGAAGCTCCCATATAATCAATTAACCTTCTCCTATGCAAGTAAGAGTTCCACAATTTATCGAACACGACCCAAAACTTTTAGGTCCGCTCACTCTTAGTCAGGCAATCTTTGTAGGAGCAGCTCTTTTCGGTACATTCCTCTTATACATAACCATGGGCGAAAGTAACTTCCTTCTCTTTTGCTTCTTAGCAGCCCTCCTCTTTGCCATAGCTCTTTTCCTCGCCTTTTATAAAGTAGAAGGTCTTTCTATTTCCACTGTGATAAAGAATTCAGTCGATTACAATATGAACACCAAGCTATACCTCTGGAAGAGAAAACAGATCCCCGTATATCTTTCCCTTGAGAAGAAAAAGGTTGAGAAGGAGAAATCGACAAAGAATGCTGTAGTTTTGAAACAGAGAGAGAAAATGGATAATCTAAGAAAAAAAATTGATTTCGATAAACAATAAATAAAATGGCCACTCCAGCACAAGATTTCATACAAGTACAACAGATCAGGGAAGGATTGATGATCATGAAAGATGGATCGATGAAAGGGGTTCTTGCTGTCTCCTCCTTGAATTTTGCATTGAAATCAGACGAAGAACAAGAAGCTATAATATATAATTTCCAGAATTTTTTGAATTCTTTAGACTTTACATGCCAGATCCTCGTAACTTCAAGAAAAGTGAACATTACAGGATATATTGAAAAGATCAAAGGATTAGAAAAGGTTCAACAGAACGAATTATTAAGGATGCAGACAGCCGATTACCGTAAATTCATCGAAGAATTGGTCACTGGTGGCACCATCATGACGAAGAACTTCTACGTCATCGTTCCGTATTACCCATTAATAGAAGTCGGCATGGCTGGTGAACAGATGAAAGCAGCCTCAGCCGAAGCGTCTCAAGGGGACTTATTAGGTATGAAGAATACTAAGATAGAAGATCCTAACGATCCTAACAGCGCCCCAAAAACAAACCCTAGTCTCGCAGATGCGAAGAAGATCAATGCTAAATTGACCGAAAAACAGTTCAAGATAGGAAAATTCCAGCTCAATCAAAGGCTTGAATATGCTATTCTCGGACTAAGAAGGTCTGGATTGAAAGCCTTTGCTCTCGACAGCAAAGAACTGATCGAATTGTTATGGTCTTTCTATAACCCTAAGCAATCAGAGTTAGGGTATTATCCACAAGTACCACCAGAATTAATCACTTAAAGTAAATAAATATGGGCTTATTCGGAGGAAACAAAGTTCAGAAACTATATGACCAGGAGATAATGGACATGAAAGACATCATCGCTCCTGCTTCCATAGCTATTGAACAGAATCATGTCAGGCTTGAAGAAAAATATACTAAAGCATATTTTGTTTTTTCATATCCAAGATACCTGAATATGGGATGGCTTTCTACTATTATAAACATGGATATTGTCTTCGATCTATCATTCTTCTTCCATCCGATCGATACTAGTACCGTATTGAAGCAATTACAGAAAAGCGTTACAGAAGTCCAATCGGAAATAATAGAGAAGCAGGAAAAGGGGCTGATCAGGGATCCTATCCTAGAAACTGCCTTCCAAGACCTTGAAGAATTGAGAGACAAGCTGCAAACAGCTCAGGAGAAGATGTTCAAATTCGCTCTTTATATCAACATATATGCAGAAGACAAGAAATCTCTTGAATTGATAGAGACTAACCTGAGATCGCTTCTCGAATCAAGGCTTATTTACATAAAACCAGCCTTGTTCCAACAAGAAAAAGCTCTTCATTCCTGTTTTCCTTACTGTTCTGACCTTGTCCAGATACACAACACTCTCAATACTGGAGCCCTTTCCAGTCTTTTTCCATTCATCTCTTTCGACCTGAGCTCTAATGACGGTATCCTTTATGGCATCAATAAGCACAACAGCTCCCTTATCTTATTCGATCGTTTCAGTTTAGAGAACGCTAATATGGTCATCTTTGCCAAATCAGGTTCTGGAAAATCATATACGGTCAAATTAGAGATATTAAGATATTTGATGATGGGAACAGAATGTATCATTGTTGATCCAGAGAACGAGTATAAGACCCTTGTCGAAGCAGTCGGTGGATCTTTTTTTCGTGTCTCTATAAGTTCCGATAGTCATTTGAATCCTTTTGACTTGCCTGAACTGATGGAAGGGGAATCAGCTGAAGACGTCCTAAGGAACAATGTCATGAACCTCGTAGGTCTTATGCGTATCATGCTTAACGGACTGACTCCTGAAGAAGATGCTATTATGGATAGAGCCCTTACCGAGACATATGCCGCTAAGGATATAACCCCTGAATCAGATCATAAGAAATGGAAAGAGAATATTCCTATCCTCTCAGACCTCGAAGCAGTCTTAGATGGAATGACTGGAGCAGAGAACATGACAGAGAGATTGAGAAAATTCACTAAAGGGACCTTTTCCTCATTCTTCAACAACAAGACCAATGTCGACATGGGAGCTTCTTTGGTAGTTTTTGGACTGAGAGATATGGAAGACGAATTACGTCTGATCGCCATGTTCATCGTCATGAGACATATCTGGAATACCGTCAGGACATCCTTTAAGAAAAGGCTTCTTGTTATTGATGAGGCTTGGTGGATGATGAAAGAGGATAACGGTGCTTCATTCCTTTTCGGAATGTGTAAAAGAGCTCGTAAATATTGGTTAGGTGTCACGACCATCACTCAAGATGTTTCTGATTTCATGAAATCAGAATATGGAAAACCGATCATCACTAACTCTTCCATCCAATTACTACTGAAACAAAGTCCTGCTACGATCGACCTCATCCAAGAGACATTCAACCTGACTGATCAGGAAAAATACTTGCTCCTAGAGACTCCCGTAGGGGAGGGCATATTCTTTGCTGGACAGAAACACGTAGCCATAAGTGTTGTTTCTTCTTATGCTGAACATCAGATAATCACCACGAACCCTGAAGAGATCGCCAAGATAAGGGAGCAGAAAAAGATGATTGTCCAGAAAGAATAACTCTCTTATTCCTTCCTTTTCTTACATTTGAGTTATAAGAATTTTCTGCTATAATAAAACTAATATTCTATCTGTCAATTTAAAAATTATAAAACATAAAAAAATGGCAAATTACGAAACAAATAACAATGCCGGAGAAAACAGAATTGCAGGAAAAATACCAGAAAATGACGGGAACGATATTGAAAGGGAGGAAGTTTTTGAATTTCTCGAGAGATATTCAGTTCCTATAGAGGAAATATCTTCTATTATCGACAAAGGAAGAAATGATGAATCAATCAAAGAATTCCTCAATTCGAACAATGATTTCAAAACAAGTAAAGGATCTCTCAAGAAAATAATCGCTGAAGAAACAGCTTCAGAAGAAAAAATAGGATCAGAAAAGAAAATCCCTTCTGAGTTAGATGCTATTTACAGAAAAGCATTGCAAGAGATCCGAGGACAAGAAGATCAGCTCACCTCGGACGAAGGAATCCCTACTCCTACAGAAAATGATGGACAAGAGACAATAATAGGAACACCTACTCAGGAAGAAACTCTTGTTTTTAACACCAGTGAAGGCCCTTTAGAGTACGCTCAGACAACCGAAGGAATCCCTACTCCTACAAAAATTAACGAAAAAGAAACAATAATAGATACTCCTACAGAAAATATTACAACTGATGAAATTTCTTTAGAAAATCAAGTTCCTGCTCCTGATAAGCAAGAAACGCCTGCTCCTAAGACCGAAGTCGAATCTTCAATAGAACCACCTCTATCAAGGATCTATATCAAGAAAATCGATGTCAATAAAGTAGAAGAACTTCCGACAAAGAGCTCGGAGATAAAGATCAAAATACCTTCCCCTAAAAAGGATTGGGAAGAAAAGGATGAATTATTTGAAAGGACCGATCTTCCACATATCGAGGATATCTCTGAAGATAACTTATACAAGATGACCAATGAAGCTTTAGAAAAAAGCTCTGAGAAAAGAGGGAATACCATCCCTACACCACCAGAGAAGACTTGGAAAGAAAAGGATGAATTCTTTGAAAGGCCTAATTTAGCTGGAACTAAAAATGAATCAAAAAAGAATCAAGCAATAAAGGATGAAAAAGAATCAAAAGATGACCAAGAGCTTGAACTATTGCAATCCTTGAACGAAAAAAGGATCTTAAGCTGCAAAGAACTCAGAGAAGCTGAAGCTGATTTTGACAAGGACCCGACTATAGAAAACCAAGAGAGGATCGATGAAGCAGTAAAGGGTTATGAAGCAGCCTATTCTTCTTATGGAAAGAATTTGAACAGATTAGCTTCTGAACTGAAGACCACCCCCAGCGCTTTGCACAAGGAAAACCTAGTAAGACAAGAAAAGAAAACGCAGGAAGATCTGAATAAGTCCACAGAAAAAACTCTTCCACAAGAAGAAGGAGAGAAGACAGAATCCATAGAAAAGAAAGAAGGAATAATAGAATCAGAAGGAGAAAAAACAGAACCAGGAATAGAACACATAGAGCCAGAAAAAGTAACAAATCCTAAGCCAATAGGCATCAGATGGGAAGAAATATCCGAACCTCCTCTACCAGAACAACCGATAAATACAAAAGAAGAAGAGAAAAAGACAGCACCTGAAATCAAACCGATAATTATGAAAGAAAAATCAGGACCAGAGGTCAAGATAATAAACATTGAACCGAAAATAATAGAAGAAGAAAAAGCTGAAGAACCAGAAGAGACAGTAGAAACCAAACGAACATATCTGAATATTGGTTACGAAAAGAAGAAAGATAGTATAACCTTCTTTATCGGTCTGAAGAAAAAAGAAATCGAAGAAAAGAAAGAAAGCCTTGGAAAGAACAAGAAAGAACTATTCAATAAGCTTATCAATATCGCAAAAGACAAAAGGACCCAGGCCATAATAGGAGCAGCTCTTATAGGACTTTCTGTCGCTATCCCCCCTGTTGGAGGAGCTGCACTATTAACAGGAGGAGCTATAAGCGGCTTTCTTCCCGTAGAACTTGGCATGGCTACAAAAGTAATCGGTGGTGCCGCTGGAGGTTTTCTCATAAGGAAGATGATTGAAAAAGCAAATAAGGATAAGGAAAACTCTGAAAAAAAAAGTAGTGACGAAACAAAGGACATAAAAAAAGACGGGAAGGGAAGTGAAGAAGAAAGTGTTCCTGCTCCAGAAAACAAGAAGATAGAAACGATTCCTGAACAAAAAAAGGATGACAAGAAAAAAACTCCGGAAACTATCATCACAGAGAACAAGAAAAATGAAAAAGCTCCAGAGAAGACTATGAAGACAGAAGAGAAGGGGAGTGAAGAAGAAGGCATTCCTGTTCCAGAAAACAAGAAGATAGAAACGATTCCTGAACAAAAAAAGGATGACAAGGAAAAAGAGATTGTTACCCCAAAAGAAGTTATTGAAAATAATGTTAATCTAAGAATCAATAAGAATCTAGAAAACATCAAAGAAAATATTGATAAGCAGCCTATTTCTGTCCAGAAGATGTTCCCCGAAATGAAAGATAAATTCGAATCATCTATCACTGTCGATGGAAAAGAATTCATGTTTGCTAATATTTCTAAAAATAAAGTAATGGCTCTCGTTAAGGACTCTGAAAACTCGGGCAAGTGGAAGACGAGATTCTTCCGCTATTCAGAATCTGACCATCAGTGGAAAGTCCTTCCAGGGAAAAAGCCAAGTGGCATAGATTCAAAAGGGGAGGAGAGTAATGAACTTCATCACTACGTCCAAAGTGCCAAGATTGATAAGAATATATATAAAGAGATCGAAAAGCTCTCTAAGAAAAATAACTACGATTTTGAAAAATATATCCCTAAGGAAAAAGATCTGAAGAATAGTGGAGGTCAATTCGAAGACGAACTAGAATTCAAAGAAAATCACCTCGAATTAAAAAATCCTGTCTGGAAAGAATTCCAAAAGAACCTCCAAGGCTCATTCAGGGCCTATAACTCCTTAATCATCGATAACTCCGCCAAATGGACTGATAACTACAACTTCATTGAGAATTATAGCAGTAAGGCTGATGACTTCAAAAAACTTAAGGAAGCCATTGACATTGCCAGGAACGAAAAAGAATACATTGAATCATTGAAAAAGCCAGACACTGGCAATATCAACAAGTTCCAAGCCCTTGAACAGTCTAATAATCCTAAACTCAAGAAAATCCCAGAACTTTATGAAGAAGCTATCGGTAAGCTTTTCGAAAGGACATTTTCCTTCTCTCTTCCTGAAGGTATGACACCTGATTTCAGTAAGAAACCTGTCGATTCATATAGTAAAGGGAATATCTTAATAGAAGAATATGCAGTAAAGAATGAGGCAGGAGATAACCTAGTTTTCGCTATGGCTAAGGATGGACAAGGAAGAGTATACATAGACGATATATATGACCCAAGAGTCGGTACGAACGACTACGGAGGCCATGATAAGATCTGCCAGATGGGTCACTTAGTATTCAAGCCAGAGGATTATACTACTCAGACTTTTGGAATTCCAAAAAAATACAAAAAGCCTATATTAGATAAGGATGGAAAAAGAACTGCATATACAGATATTAATGATTTCTGGGGAAATATTCCTATTATTAAGCAATACAAGGAAGAATTGGAAAAGAGGGATAATAAGAAAGCTTAAAGTTTTAAACATATGGAAAACAAAAATCAGGAATATCCAGATTTCATAACTAGCGAAGGGCCATTGAAAGAAGTAACAAAGGAAAGGATTGAAATCAAATCAGACAAGAAAGAATCCTTGCCTCGAAATCCTAATAATGAAAAATTCGAGCAATTGAACCAATTGAGCCAGAAGATCCAGAACATGCGCAATGAAATGACTTCTTTTCCAGACCTACTATCGAAATTCGGACTATCTCCTAAGGCTGAAAACAGGGCTCAGATGAACGAGGAGTTCCGAAGACTGACATCTGAATACCAGACACTGAAAGAGTCTCTTAGGAACCCGTTTAACGATGTTATAAGCTCGAAGAAGGAAGAGATCGATGCTAAGGAAGCCAGTCTTTATCCTGAGAAGAAATCTCTATTCAAGAGACTGAAGGAATTGTTCGTCCTTAAGACTCCTTTCAGATCTAAAGATGTTGCATAAAAAAACCGAGGATAGTTCCTCGGATTTTTATTAACCAAGTATCGGAGTGATGACGATCCTTCTCTCTTCTCCTAATCCTACGCTTTCCACATTTATATCCAACCTGTCAGCTAATTCGGTATGGACTATTTTCCTGTCGAATGGGGAAGAGAGTAATAGTTCTTTTGTTTTTCCTGTAGAAATGACTTCATCAGCAGCCTCCTGCGCTACATCTCTCAGATACATCTCCTTATTCTTCTTATAATTATCAATATCGAGATTCAAGAACATTTCCTCTCCAGTATTCTTCTTTATCAGTTTACGGAGTAATAGCTGGATATCAGACAAGACTAGTCCTTGCTTGCCAATCAACATCTGAGCCTCACTCGTCTTTAGATTGATTGAAAGTACAGGTAGGTCATTTTCCCTTACTTTCTTAGATATATTCCTTATTTCCACAGAAAAACCTGCTCTTTCAAAAAAATCAAAAATAATCTCTTCAATATTTTTAAATTCTTCGTTCATATCAATTCGTTGATTATTAATTATATTTCAATTACTTCTTCATGACGATCTTCTGTTCTATCACGGTGACGATACTGCTGACCATCCAATAGAGTCCGACTGCTGAAGGTAATGTCCATAAGACCACTAAAGTTATGATCGGAACCATGAAAGTCATCTGTTTTTGCATCATCTCTGCGATATCCATATCACTACCATCTTTCTTGACCCCATCTTCTTTCTTCTTCGCCGTCATAGTAGTAGCAGAAGTCTTTACTTGATAGTATTGGATAGCAGCCGCTAAGAAGGCTAGGGGAATACTTGCTTTTGATAGATCAATAGATAAGAATAAAGGATTGATAGCCTCAGAAAGATTCACGAAAGAATAAAGGAATGGTTGGATCTTATCCATACTGAAACCATTGAGAAATACCCAATAAAGAGCGATGATTATCGGTAATTGGATGAACAATAATAAAATACCTGCAAATGGATTGAACTTGTGCAATTTATATAAGCTCATCAGCTCGATAGCCATCCTTTGCTGATCATCCTTATAATTTTCTTGTAATTCCTTTATCTTTGGCTGGAGTTCTGTGATCTTCTTCTGTGATTCGATCGCTTTCTTATTTAAAGGATGTATAAGTATCTTCACTAAGATAGTCAACGCTATGACCGCTACTCCGAAATTTTTTATAACCAAATAGAGCAATATCAAGATATTGAGCATTGGCTGGTAGAGTAGGGCATTAAAAATAGTTCCTAAGAATTCAAACATATTAAATATTAATTAAGTTACTCTTTTCAAGGACATTATCGATCTCCTTTTTTATTTCGATCAGTTCTTTATGATTAGCACCGGACAAGACTATGAATATCATATCATACCCTGGCCTTATCTTATCAATGGATAACCTAACGCTTTCTCTGAATAATCTTTTTATCCTATTCCTTTCTACAGCTCTCTTGGAGACTTTTTTACTGACAATGAAACCTATCCTAGTATCATTCTCTCCATTATTCGCTAGCACCCTAAGAAAAAAATATCTATTCCTGATAGTTGAACCTTTTTCAAATACCTTCTCAAAATCCTTCTTTTTCTTGAGCCTGTTCTTTATAGGTAACATTTTATTGAAAAAACAAAATAAGATTGTAATTAAACAATCTTAAACAGTTAAACTCTTTCTGCCTTTTTGTCTTCTTCTTTTAAGAAGCTTCCTTCCTCCTACGGTGTTTGTCCTAGCGAGAAAACCATGAGTCCTTTGTCTTTTTTTCTTTTTTGGCTGGTAAGTAATACTCATATCAATCACATTAAAAATTTATAATAAATACCTCGATCAATCATTTATATGACCCTCGAAAATATATAATGATAATATACCAAAATTATCATAAATGTCAATCAAAAAACCCATAAAATTATGGATTATTATAAAAAGAACAGAATAATACCATCAAGAACAGTAGGAATAGATAGAATAATAAGTCCGGACCCCTGGCAGTTTTAAACCAATACACTTAAAAACACCTTCTAATAATATATACAAACATCCCCAGATTTTCAAGCCATTTTGAATATAATAAAATAAAAGAATGATTTATCAAGAGTTATCCACCGTTATCCACAATTTTGTCCACACCCTTGGAATTAATGTATATTCACGAAATATCAACAATCAACCTCACTGATTTTATCCACCTTTTAAACAAGTTATCCACACCCTTTTCACATCTCGAAAATATTGTCTAATTTATTTTTTCCTTTTCAAAAGCTCTGTTTTGCATTATAATATAAAAAAATAAAAAATATGGATAAAGAACAATTATGGCAGGCAGTCCTGTCTCAAATACAATTGAATATTTCTCAGGCCAATTTCGCTACATGGTTCAATAATACGAGGATAGAATCAATAGAAGACGAGGGCGTTACAGTCGCTGTTCCGAACTCATTCGCCAAGGAATGGTTAGAACAGAAATATCACAAGGATATACTGAAAATACTTTATTCCTTAGACTCAGATATCAAGAATATCACTTATACAGTCATCCCGATTTCTAGTAATAAGAAGAGTATTAAGAAGGATGAGAAGAAGATAGAGACCCTTACCGAACAATTAGGATTCTCTGATTTGGATGTAGACAAGGAAACGAACCTTAATCCTAAATATACTTTTGATAATTTCATAACCGGTCCATTTAATGAGATGGCTTACGCTGCCGCAATGGCGATAATAGAAGAACCTGGAAAGAATTACAATCCATTATTCATTTACGGTGGGGTAGGGTTAGGTAAGACGCACTTGATCCAAGCCACGGGCAATAAGATCAAGGAAAGATTCCCTGAGAAGAAGATCAAGTATATTCCTGCTGAAAAACTCATCTCCACTATCGTTAATTCCATCAGGAATCAGAACGTCGAAGAATTGAAGAGGAAATTGAGGGAAATAGATATCCTGATAATCGATGACATCCAATTCATCGCTGGAAAGGATAAGACCCAGGAAGAGTTCTTCCACACTTTCAACTCCCTGTACCAGAAGAATAAGCAGATAATACTTTCTTCAGATAGGCATCCTAATAATATTCCCGCTATAACAGAAAGGCTTAAATCAAGATTCGAAGGAGGGATGATCGCTGATGTGAATATGCCGGAATTCGAGACCCGTCTAGCAATACTTAAGCAGAAATGTGAAGAAAAAGCTCTGGAATTACCAGATGATGTCCTAGAATTCGTTGCGAATAACATCCAGAAGAATATCAGAGAACTGGAAAGTGCACTGAATAGGTTGATTATTTATAAGAAGGCTAATAAGACCCCTACTTTAGAAGATACTAAGAAGCTCTTGAAAAATATCATCTCTCCTGTGTCGAAAGTTACTAGTCATAAGAAGATAGTCGACACGATTATCAGCTTCTACGACATCCAAGGAGGGAATATGTTTACGACTTCGAGAAAGAAAGAATTCAGTAAGCCAAGGCAAGTCGCTATGTATTTGATGAAGAAGGAGTTGAAGATGTCATACTCGGAAATCGGAAGAAAATTCGGAGGGAAGGATCATACAACCGTGATTCATGCCTGTCAATTAGTTGAAAAACTGGACCAAGAAGATGAGCACATCCATCAGGAAATAGAACTGATCCTTCAAAGGATATATAGCGAATAGATCTGTTGATAATATGTTGAAAAGGTAAGGATATGACAAGTAGTAATCGATTGATAAAAAGTTAATAAATACCTATTTTAAGAACTGTCCCCGAAATACCCAGAAAGACTTCAAAGATTATTCAGTCTTACATCAATCTTTCCACACATCTTTCCACATGCTAAAAGAATGAAAAATATTGATATATTAAGGTTTTCCACACTAATGAACAACTTATCCCCAGAAATCTCATCCCTTATTATATTAATAATAAGATAAATAAACTAATAAATATAATTAATAAAGATATGAACTTCACAATTCTTACGAAAGAATTTAAAAAAGGAATTGCGATTACCGAAAGAGTTACTGGTAAGAACATGACTCTTCCGATCTTGGATAATCTCTTGATAGAATCAAGTTCTAATTTCTTGAAGATATCAGCTACTGACTTAGAGCTTGGAATAGAATGGTGGGGGTTATGTAAGACGCAAGAAGAAGGGAAGTTGACAGTCCCTGCTAAACTGTTGAGCCAAGTAATCGGCTCTCTAGTATCTTCTGAGGAAAAAGTAAACATAAAAGAAAAAAACCAATCATTAGTCATTGAGACGGAAAAGAAATTCAAGACGAATATAAAAGGTTTTCTAGCTGACGATTTTCCAATAATTCCATCTTTTCAGAAGGATTACTATATCGAAATCGATGGAAGGAAGATGAAAGAAGCTCTGACGAGCGTTGTTGATGTTGCGAGTGTTTCTAATATCCGCCCAGAAATTTCAGGTATTTCCATGTATTTCAATAAGGAATCTGTCCGCTTCGTTGCTACTGATAGTTTCAGGTTAGCGGAAAAGACTATGAGATTCAGTCCGAATTCTGAATATAAGAATAATTTCGACAAGGAGCAGGAATTCATCATTCCCCAGAAAGCGATCAAGGAGCTGATAAATATCATTCCAGATGATGGGAGGAATCTTAAGATATATACTTCAGAGTCGCAGATATTGTTCGAGATCAATTATGATAATGTTGATCATCCTGAGATAAATCTCATTTCCAGGCAGATCGAGGGACAGTATCCTGCTTATCAGGAGATAATCCCGAAATCAGCTAAGACGAAGATCGTTATCAATAAGGATGAATTCTTGAAACAGATAAAGACAGCTGGAATATTCGGAGGAAGGGCTAATGAAGTATCGATCAAGATCGAGAATAATTCCGATGAGATAGAGATAAATAGTCAGGATTCTGAATTGGGAGAAAGTAATCAATTCCTCAAGGCTCAGATCGAGGGGAATAATCTGAAAGTCTCTTTCAATTGGAAATTTATCATTGATGGGTTACAGCAGATCAAGAGCTCAGAGATTTCTTTCGAGTTCCAAGGAAGCGAAGGTCCTGCTATTATGAGAGGAGTAGGGGATGATACATACCTATACATGGTAATGCCTATCAAGTTATAAGGATTGATTATTATTAAGTGATATACATTAAGTATATCATTTTTATTTTGAAAAATAGACAACAGTTTTATTTATATTTTTTTAAATCTACAGGAAGGAGTTAGTATTGAATGTAGTGCTACGAAAAAATAGTCACAATATATGACATTTTGAAGAAGTTAATCTGTGGAGTATGTATCCTTTGATACGTACTCCTTTTTTTACTGGAAAATGTTATCCATCTGTAGTATTATTGATATTATGGAAGAGATTATTACAGACGATTATTCAAAAACTAAAGAATTAGGCTTTTTAACCGCCCTTAAGGTTCTTGATGAGAAAGACAACGAGAAAGCTATTGTCATTGTTCTGAATGGTGAATTAGGGGCAGGGAAGACCACTTTTCTTCAAGGGTTTGCTAATGGGTTGGGAATAAAGAGAAAAATCCAGAGCCCGACTTTTATCATAATGAACCATTTCAAGATAAAGGATTCCAGATTCAAGGATTATTATCATTTTGATTGTTATAGGCTTGGGTCAGAGCAGGATATGGATTTCTTGGACTTCGATAATTTAATTAATGATCCTAGTAATATAATCTGTATAGAGTGGGGGGAGAATATAAAAGGGGTGTTACCAGAAAGAAGGATTGATATTACTTTCAAGGTCATAGATGATAAGCAGAGGAAGATAATAATTAAATAAAATAGGATGTCAAAAGAGTGTAATAATGATTATTTTGTAATAATAGATGGAAATTCGATAATCCATCGAGCCTTTCATGCTCTTCCTCCTCTGAGGAAACCTGATGGGCAGATCGTCAATGCTGTTTACGGGTTCTTATTGATACTGTTCAAGATCATCAAGGATTTCGAACCGAAGTATCTAGTAGCTTGTTTTGATAGGCCGGAACCGACTCTGAGAAAACAGAAATTCGAGGATTATAAAGCAAAAAGAGTGAAGGCTCCTCAGGAACTATACGATCAAATACCATTAGTCAAAGAAGTCTTGGGAGCATTTTGTGTTCCTATTTTTGAGATGCCAGGCTATGAGGGTGATGATCTGATAGGAACCCTTTCCAGGTTATCTCTTGAGAAAGATAGTAAGATAGAGAATATTATCGTTTCCGGAGATAATGACGTCTTCCAGTTAGTCGATGAGAAGACCAAGGTGTATTTCTTGAAAAAAGGAGTCAAGGATGTTTCATTGTGCGGAAAAGAATATGTGGCAGAGAAATTCGGAGGGTTGACCCCTGGACAAGTGATTGATTATAAGGCCCTGAGAGGGGATCAGTCAGATAATATTCCAGGAGTTTTCGGGATAGGAGAGAAGACTGCTATTGACCTGGTCCTGAGATTCAAGAGCATTGATGGGATATACAAGGCGATTGAAGGAGGTGGTGATGAGATAAGAGGCAGTATAAAAGAAAAGCTCATAGCGAATAAGGAGAGTGCTTATCTCAGCTTGGAATTAGCAAGGATAATGACCGAAGCTCCTATAGAAGTAGGGGAGATAGGTGCTTGTGAATGGAAGAATTATGATAAGGAAAAGTTAGTCGATACCTTGCTATTATTCGGCTTCAAGAGCCTGATAGCGAAGATCCCTCATGAGGACGGGATGAGTGACTTAGTTGCAAGAGCCGAAGAGAAGGATCCAGGAGTTGGTGCAAATTTAAAATTATGGTAATATGAAGAAAAATATGGATCAATCAAAGCAGATAGACGAATTGTCTTCTATTGATAGCTGTAATATTGATAATAAGGAGGAATTTAGACGCATTCGTTCTGCTTTTTTGAATATATTTGAGGACGTAGAAGAATCAAGAAGGCTTGCAGAGAGTGAAAAGAACAAGACTCTTCGTATTGTCAAGAATCTGACCGATGGTCTCATTGTCTTAAATCAGGATAACCGGATCGAGCTGGTTAATCCTTCGATATTGGATATTCTGAATAAGAAAGAATCCGAAGTAGTCGGGGAAAGTATTTTTGATATAGTGACCGAAAAGATCGACTTGAAGATATTCTTGGACGCTGTAAGGAGAGAAGATGGACAAATCAAGGAGGTATTCAAGGAAGAATTCTGTCTAGGAGAAAAGATCTATTATGAGATCAGCTTAGTCTCTCTCAGGGAGGAAGAAATAGAAAAAGGACATCTAGTACTTATTAGGGATATTTCCAAAGAGAAATTAGTCGACCAGATGAAGACAGAATTCGTATCCGTGGCTGCCCATCAATTAAGAACCCCTCTTTCTGCTATAAAATGGACTATAAGGATGATCCTAGACGGGGATACTGGAGATTTGAATGAAGAGCAGAGGGATTTCCTAGGAAAGACATATGAGAGTAATGAGAGGATGATCCATTTGGTCAATGATTTATTGAACGTAACAAGGATAGATGAAGGAAGGTTCGTCTATAAGCCAGAACCGATGCAATTAGAGGATATCGTTGATGAGATAATCAAGCAGGAAGAGACCAGTATTTCCTTGAAGAAGATAAAGGTTTCATGGGTTCTTCCGCCTCAATTGCTTCCAGAGGTCTTAGTCGATAAGGAAAAACTGGAAATAGCTATCCAGAACCTCGTAGAAAATGCCATCAAATACACTAAAGAAGGTGGGGATATGATCATTACCATAGAGGAGATAGATGAGAATATCCTGCTCAAGATCAAGGATAGTGGAGTCGGTATCCCTAAGGATCAGCAATCCAGGATCTTCACGAAATTCTTCAGGGGGGAGAATGTTATCAGATTGGAAACAGAAGGTTCTGGTCTTGGTCTTTATACCACTAAGAACATTATCGAAGCTCAAAAAGGAAAGATATGGTTCCAATCAGAAGAGGGTGAGGGGACTACTTTTTTCATTACCCTGCCTAAGATATCCAAATAAACCAACGATTTAGGGAGAGTTTTTAATACTTGACTTTTGGTTAAAAAAGAATAGAATATTATTAGCAATCTTCCTTCGGAAGTGCTAAAAACTAAGAATAATAATAGTAATAATTAATCACTATGAAATTAAAACCATTATCAGATCATATTATTGTTGAACCTATAAAAGAAGAAGAAAAGACAAAAGGAGGAATATTCTTGCCTCAGACTTCTGACAAGGAGAGACCTGATCAAGGGATAGTGATCGAGGTTGGTCCAGGAAAGATGACCTCTTCTGGAAAACTCATCGAGATGGAGGTGAAAAAAGGAGATAAGATTGTTTTTAATAAATACGGACACCAGGAGATCAAGGTAGAAGAAAAAGAATATCTTGTTCTTAAACAGGATGATGTTCTTGCAGTTATCGAATAGTTTAATAAGAAACACTTAACTGAATAAAAATATGGCAAAAGATATATATTATGGCGAAGAAGCAAGAGGGAAGCTGAAGGCAGGCGTAGATAAGTTAGCCAATGCCGTTACAGTTACTCTTGGGCCAAAAGGAAGGAATGTTGTCTTAGGACAGAATTATGGTTCTCCGACTATCACTAATGATGGAGTTTCTATTGCTAAGGAAATAGAATTAGAGGATAAGGCTGAAAATATCGGAGCAAATATAATCAGGGAAGTAGCAGAAAAAGCTAATGACGCTGCTGGAGACGGTACTACTACTGCTACATTATTGACCCAATCACTTATCAGGGAAGGACTGAAGAATGTTACCGCTGGAGCTAATCCTCTTGCGATCAAAAGAGGTATGGAAAAAGGAGTAGCAGCAGTAGTCTTAGAGATACAGAAAATGGCTAAACCAGTTTCTACTGAACAGGATTATGCAAGAGTTGCGACTATTTCCGCTGAAGATGAGGAGTTAGGTAATCTGATCGCTAAGACTATTGTCGAAGTAGGCAAAGATGGTGTTATTACGATCGAGGAATCGAAAGCTTTAGGTATGGAAAAGGAGATAGTGAAAGGCTTGCAGTTCAATCAAGGATATATCTCTCCTTATATGGTCAATGACGTAGAAAGGATGGAAGCTTCTCTCGATGATCCTTGGATTTTGATAACTGATAAGAAGATATCATCTATCCAAGAGATCGTTCCTGCTCTAGAAAAAATAATCCAAGCAGGACAGAAGAATGTTCTTATCATTGCTGACGAGATAGATGGGGAAGTGTTAGCTACTCTAGTCCTTAATAAACTAAGAGGAACATTCAATGTTCTTGCAGTCAAGGCTCCAGGATATGGTGATAGGAAGAAAGAGATGCTCCAAGACATAGCTATCATTACGGGAGGTCAGGTAATATCAGCTGACTTAGGTATGAAATTAGAGACATTGGAACTTGATGTTCTTGGAAAAGCTAGGAAAGTAGTCGCTACTAAAGACAATACCACTATAATAGAAGGGAAGGGTGATAAGAAAGAGATCGATGCAAGAGTGGGTCAGTTAAAGGCGCAGATCAGCAATACAGAATCAGATTTTGATAAGGAAAAACTACAAGAAAGATTAGCAAAATTAGCAGGAGGAGTCGCTGTCTTGAAAGTCGGAGCAGCTACAGAAGTAGAGCAGAAAGCTAAGAAGCATAAGGTAGAAGATGCTCTTTCAGCAACTCGTGCAGCTATTGAAGAAGGTGTTATTCCTGGAGGAGGAGTCGCTTTGCTTCTCTGTCAAAAAGCCCTGGAAGATATTAAATTGAAAGGAGAAGAGAAGATCGGGTTGGATATCTTGAGAAGAGCTTTGGAAGATCCGATCAGGAAGATCGCTGACAACGCTGGAAAGGATGGGTCAGTCATTGCTGCTGAAGTCAAGAAAATGGCTGTTAATACTGGATATAATGCCGCTGAAGACAGATATGAGGACTTTATGGAAGCCGGTATCTTTGATCCAGCAAAAGTGACTAGGTCCTGTGTCCAGAATGCAGTATCCGCAGCCGCAATGCTACTCACTACCGAATGCCTTGTCGTTGATAAGCCAGAACCGAAAGAATGTGGTTGTGGTGGTCACGGAGGAGGAATGCCAGGCATGGGAGGAATGGGTTACTAAGAAGATATTTTAAGAAAAGCAGGGATATCCTGCTTTTTTTATTTACTATTCCTAAAATTAAAAAGGTGCTATAATATATTATTAATAATAATAAATACAATCAAAAAACAATATGCAAGACTTTGGATATTTGCTCATTAGTTTTATCCCACTTTTTTTAGCTATAATAATGCTTTTGATAATCTTTAATATCTGGTACATAGGTAGTAAGGTTAAGAGGCAGACAGAAGATGCTGTCAAGTCTTTTCATTTTGAGATAGAGCGTAGGATCAGCTTGATAAGCGAAATGATTTTTCAGGTAGGGAAGTATGCAAGTTCAAAGATGAAAAAACCTTTTGAGAAGGACTTCAATGATATGATTAAGAAGTTTGGAAAGATTTCCTTTACTGAAGCAGGGCAATCCATTACCAAGGAGGTAGATAGTATCCTTAAGACGATTATCGGACTTTCTCAGAAATATCCGAATATCATATCATCTTCGAAATTCAAGTCCCTAAGAACGGAATTAGAGAAATTCAACGATATTGTGAAGTCATTTGATGGGATTTATACGAAGAGCGTAGGAGTCTTTAGTAAATGGGCAGATAGATTTCCTTTTTCCATGTGTTCGAAGTTCGCAGAAGATATTGACAAAAAGGATGAAAAGTATGAAACTGAAGAAAATCTCAAAGAAGAGGTAAAGAAGGATGTGAAGAAGGCTACTAAGAAGAAACCTGAAAAGAAAGAGGTTAAGAAAGAAACCAAGAAAGAAGTAAAAAAGAGTAAAAAAGGTTAATTAATAAAAAAAATGGAAATACTATATATAATTTTAATAATAATAGCAGTCGTTGCCGTTGGCTTGATTGCGATGTATAACAGCTTAGTAGTCTTGAGGAATAGGGTAAAGGAGGCATGGTCTGATATCGATGTCCAGTTAAAAAGAAGGTATGACTTGATTCCTAACCTAGTTTCAACAGTAAAAGGTTACGCTGGTCATGAGAGTGAGACTTTTGAAAAAGTCACCCAAGCAAGGAATATGGCTATGGCAGCTGTTGATCCAGAGAAGAAAGGGGAGGCAGAGAATATCTTGAGCGGGACATTGAAGAGCTTGTTCGCTGTAGCAGAGAGCTATCCAGAATTGAAGGCTTCTCAGAATTTCATTGAGTTACAGAAAGAATTGAGTGATACAGAGAATAAGATACAGGCTGCTAGGAGGTTCTACAACGGAAACGTCTTAGAATTCAACAACAAGGTAGAAGTTTTCCCGAATAATCTGATCGCTTCCATGTTCGGATTCATCAAGGAGAAGTTCTTCGAGATAGCAGAAGCCGAGAAAGAGAACGTCAAAGTAGATTTTTCAAAATAGATAAAACCTTGAAAAGACGGGAAAACCGTCTTTTTTTGACTTTTTTTGAAAATCTGTTAAAGTAAATAACATAATTGAATATAATAAAGGAAAAGAAAATGAAAAACATCAAAAAAGTTATAATGAAACAGAGGAATCAGATGAGGAAGAAGCTAGGAAAGAAGCTTTCTCAGAGAGACCAGAAGAGATTAGGAATGCTTATTAAAGGACGCAGATACGTTTCTTAATTATATCTATTCTATCAATTTACCCGCTTTAAGGGTTTAAGGATTTGATTAAAATACTATGCCAACTCTTTATTCTCAGCAAAGAAGTAATGTTTGGAAAACCTGGACACTGATGACAGGGTTTTTCTTGTTAATAATCCTCTTAGGGTGGATATTTTCCCTCTATTTCGGGGATTCTTCCATTCTTTTCGTAGCAGTCATCATCAGTATCTTATCGAGTATCGGTTCTTACTGGTTCTCCGATAAGCTTGTTTTGTCTATGTCCGGAGCCCATGAGATAAGCGAGAAAGAGGCTCCGGATCTATATCATTTAGTAGAGAATCTATGTATTTCAGTAGGAATGCCTATGCCGAAGGTATATATCATAGAAGAGATGCAGCCTAATGCTTTTGCTACAGGAAGGGATGAGAATCACGCTGTTATCGCTGTCACTAGAGGACTGTTGTCCAGATTGGAGAATATAGAGATCGAGGGCGTGTTAGCTCACGAATTATCCCATATCAAGAATAAGGACATCCTTTTGCAGACTGTCGTGGTCGTTATGGCAGGTTTGATCTCCATCGCTTCTGATTTTTTCCTGAGAAGCTCCTTTAATAGGGATAGAGATAGTAAGGCTGGTCCGATCATCCTGGTCATAGCTCTTATCGCTGCCATCTTAGCTCCTTTTGCCGCTACTATAATCCAATTGAGCATTTCTAGGAAAAGGGAGTTCTTAGCAGATGCCACCGGCGCTCTGATGACAAGGTATCCAGATGGACTTGCGAGTGCCCTGCAGAAGATATCCGATGATCCGAGCGAGATGCATGATGTTAGTAATGCCACTGCTCACCTATATATTTCTTCTCCTTTAAGAGGGGATAAGGCGACCAGCTGGTTCAGTAAGCTCTTCCTGACCCATCCTCCAGTAGAAGAAAGGATCGCTGCCTTGAAAGGCCTGGATGTCAAGCGAGTAGAAGAAGAATTATATGGCAAGGCTAGCTAATCGCTAGCTTTTAAGATGGAGAGGTGCTCCGAATGGTAAGGAACACGCTTGGAAAGCGTGCGCCCGCAAGGGCTTGCAGGTTCGAGTCCTGTCCTCTCCGCATTTTCAGCTTTTTTAAGCTGTTTTTATTTTCCGATAATGTGCTATAATTTCCTAATAAGACGTATTTTAATAATTATTAAGGAAATAAATATATAATAAAAATATGAAAAAAATATATAGTTTCATAACGATGTTCGCTACGCTATTGACTTTCGGAGCATTGAACTTCGCTTATGCCATAACCCCGACTCTTTCTCTTTCCAGTACTGGAACGGGGGATAATGTCCGGATAGTTGTCGCAGGAGATCCTTCTTCGAGCGTCCAATTAGAATATACTAAGAGCGGAGTAGGCTTATACCTGGATGCGACCGGATATTCTACTGATTCTACAGGAAATACATCCTTCACTGTCAGTAGTAGTGTGAAAGGAGTCTCTTCAGGTTCTGCTGTCCGTGCCAGGGTCAATGGACAATACTCTTCCTCAGTCTCTTGGCCGACTGTCTCGACGTCTTCTAGTAATCTGACCCTCAGTCAGACAGGGATAGTCTTATCAGCCGGACAATCCTCATCCATAAGCGCTAACAACAATTCTCTATACTTATTGAATAATTCCAATGCCCAGGTCGCTAATTTCAACATAAGTAACAATCAGATAACGGTTACTGGGAACTCGAATGGATCGACCACTGCCACTATCTGTGTCCAAGGAGGAGCTTCTAACTGTGCCAGTGTTTCTGTTACAGTCCAGGCAGCTGGAACTTCAGCTCTTACTTTCAGCCAGTCGAATGTCACTGTCTTCTCTGGTCAGACCATTCCTGTGACGATAAGTGGAGGAAGTGGTTATTATATGATCAGTAGCAATCCGAATAGTAATGTCGTCTTGGCAAGTATCAGCGGATCAATAGTCAATTTGAGTACCAGTAGTACTAGTGGATCATCTTCTATCACGATATGCTCGACGAATATGTCTTCTTGTGGAGTCATCAATGTCACTGTTGGAACAGCAAGCTCTACAGCTGTCACCTTCAGCCAATCAAACCCGATCCTCTCAATAGGGCAGAGCACTTCCATCTCATTATCGGGAGGAGGTAGTAATACTTATTCTGTCAATTCTAACTCTAACTCGACAGTTGTCCAGGCTACTATCAATAGCAATGTCCTGACTTTGCATGGATTAGCAAGCGGTTCTTCCATAATAACAGTCTGTTCTTCTGCTGGAAGTTGTAACACCCTGACAGCTACGACTAATTATGTTTCTACTGGAGGCAGTATTTCCTTGAGCCAATCCAGTGCTACCTTGATAATCGGACAGACCTTGAGCGTTTCTATTTCTGGAGGCGATGCTCCATATAACTTACCATCCAATGGAGGCAGTATTTTCCAGGCTACCCTGAATGGGAATATCGTTAACATCAACGGATTATCTTCGGGTTCGATGACTATTCCTGTCTGTTCAGCTGGAGGAGGTTGTACGAACCTATCAGTAACTGTCAGTGGAACTGGTTCTCTTGTCCCTATCTTAGTTCAGAGCAGCCTTTCCTTGACAGTAGGGCAGTCTGGAACAGTTAATATCACTAATACAGGGAGTTTCTATGTTTCTAATAATTCCAACCAGAATATAGCTTCTGCCACGATAAATGGAACCATGATAACAGTTTCTGCTCTCAATGCTGGTAGTAACAGTGTTACAGTATGCCAGACTGGAGGTCAATGTTCGGTATTGTCGATTACTGTCTCAGCAAACTCTTCTAGTGGGTCGGTCGTAGTGAGTTCGACCAGTTTCCTATCTTTCAGTGATAAGGATCCAGTCTTTGAACCTAATAAATCAGGTGTAATCACTGTTTCTGGAGGTTCTGGGACTTATTCCGTCGCTTACAATTCTAATCCATCGATCTCAAGGCTGAGTATTTCCGGCAACAATATCACTTTTACAGGATTATCGACTGGTACGGCGATAGTCGTTCTCTGCTCTTCTTCTGGAAACGCTTGTGGAGCCATTTCTCTTACTATCGGTTCCTCAGCCGTAACTCCAGTAGTGAACCCGATAAAGCTGACTCCTTCTGCCGTTTCTTTGAAAGTGAATAAGGCTGCTGTAGTCATCGCTTCTGGAGGATCTGGCACCTACTCGGTCAATGTTTCTGATAAGGAGATAGCTTCTGCTATTGTTGTCAGGAATTACATCCTTTTGACAGGTAAGAAAGTAGGAACTACTGCTGTTTCTGTCTGCAGCTCTGGTAAATGCGCTTCATTGGCCTTAGGAGTGACAGCGAACAATTCAACATCTACTGTAAAGTATAAATTTACTAAGATGTTATCCTATGGTTCGATAGGAGAAGACGTCAAGGAGTTGCAGAAGAGGTTATTATCAGAAAAGATATATAAAGGGCTCGTAACTGGGATGTTTGACCAGGAAACCCTTGCCGCAGTCAGACTCTACCAGAAGAATAATGGAATAAGGCAGACAGGTAATGTAGGAGATGAGACAATGGCAGCTCTTAATAACTAATTTTTAAAAATACATGGAACCAAAGAACAGGACAGCAATAATAACCGGAGCTAGAAGGGGAATAGGTAAGGATATTGCCATTGCTCTAGCTAAGGAAGGCTACGATGTGGTAGTTTCTGACATAGTCCAGGAAGAATGTGATAAGGTGGCAGAAGAGATTACTAGGATCGGGGTCAGGGCAATAGGAATAAAGTGCGACGTCAGTAAGAAGAAAGAAGTAAAGAGCCTTTTCGAGAAGACTATCAAGAAATTAGGCAGAGTGGATATCTTGGTCAATAATGCTGGCATTTTCCCTTTTACTCCTTTTTCAGAAATGGAAGAGGCTGACTGGGACAAAGTCATGGATGTGAACTTGAAAGGAGTTTTCTATTCTTCCAAGGAAGCAGCAAAGGTGTTGCCAGTAGGAGGGAGGATAATAAATATTTCCTCTATCGCAGCTTTTGTCGGATTTGAAGGATTAGTCCATTATTGCGCTTCGAAGGGAGCTATCAATGGCATGGTCAGAGCTTTGGCTCTTGAGCTTGCTCCGAAGAAGATAACTGTTAACGCTGTTGCTCCAGGAGCGATCGACACTCCAGGAGCAAGTCCTGATAAGAAAGCCAAGGAACAGCTCTCGAAGACAGTTCCTTTGGGGAGGATCGGAAAGGGTGAGGATATCGCTAATGCAGTCGTCTACCTTGCTTCTGAGGGAGCTAGCTATGTGACAGGTCAAGTTATTATAGTTGATGGAGGTTATACCTTAAGATAATTATATGATTAATAATAGATTTAAATTAGCAGTCAGGATCTTACCGCTTGTGATCATTGTCGTCTTGCTGAAGTTCTTAGTCCATTATTATAACTGGGAGTTCTTGACACTGAACAATCTTTTTACGGCCATTATTTCCGCGAATATCTTCCTGATAGGGTTCTTGCTATCAGGAGTCATGTCGGATTATAAGGAGAGTGAGAAGATACCTACTGATATAGCTTCTGCGATTGAGACCATTGCGGATGAAGGGAAGATAGTAGCAAAAAAAGACCCGAAGACCGGCAAAGACCTGATCATATTCTGTAAGGAGATACTTAAGACCACTAAGGAGTGGTTCGAGAACAAGAGGAAGACTGCCGAACTGATGGAAGAGGTTGAGATGATGAATGACCATTTCATGGCCATGGAAAAGCATTCTCTTCCTAATTACATAGCTAGGCTCAAAGGTGAACAGCATTTTATAAGGAAGAGCATAAATAGGGCTCATACTATCAAGGATACTGATTTCATCGGGACTGGTTATACTATTGCAGAAATAATCACCTTGATCCTTATCTTCGGCTTCATCTTCATCAAGATGGAACCGTTCTATGAAAGCATGTTCTTCATTTCTTTCGTCAGTTTCATGCTTATCTATATGATAAAGCTTATCAAGGACCTTGATAATCCTTTCAGCTATGGAAAGACAGCTGGATTCGAAGATGTTTCCCTGAAGCCTTTTGACCAGACAATCAAGAGATTGGACAATTGGCTTAAGAATAACTGATCAATATGGACAAGAAACCTTTTAATTCAAATATTTCAGTACTATTGGCCCTATTATTCATAGTCGTGCTTTTTGTTGTCTCAAATAACTATTTCAAAGCAGGAAATAGTAAGATGATGGGATTAGAAAGCAATCTGAACGATATGAGTATCAAGCTCTCTAATTCAGCTTCTGCTATCTCAGCCCTGATAGGCCAGGAACCGAAGAGTACCGGAGAAATTTCTGAAGAAAAGGTCATGCCTTCTTGGATCAATAAGTCAGGCTATGACACTGAGGAAAGGTTCTTAGCTCCTGATGGTTTTGAGAGGGAAGAGGTTGATAAGGATTCTTTTGCCTATTTCTTAAGGCATTTATCCTTGAAGGATTATGGTAGTCCTGTCTTATTGTATAACGGCAGGGAGAAAGCGAATAAGGTATATGAATCAGTTATCGATATGGACGTAGGAAGTAAGGACTTGCAGCAATGCGCCGATGCAGTCATTAGGCTCAGGGCAGAATATCTTTACCAAGAGAAGGATTATTCCCATATTCATTTCAATTTTACTAACGGATTTCGGGCAGAGTACGAGAAATGGATGAAAGGCTATCGCATAGTAGTCGATGGTAATAAGGTCAGATGGGAGAAAAGAGCTGAAGAAGGGGATAGTTATGAGACTTTCAGGGAATTCCTAGACACGGTATTCATGTATGCAGGCACCCTCTCCTTGAGTAAGGAACTTGAATCAGTAAAGGATTATGAGGATATCCAGATAGGTGATGTTTTGGTCAAAGGAGGTAATCCTGGGCATGCAGTAATCGTTTTTGATGTCGTAGTTAATAAGAATACCAAGAAAAAAGCATATCTTTTGGGACAAAGCTTTATGCCAGCCCAAGAAATACATATATTGAAGAATTTAAACAGCACTAATAATAGTCCATGGTACTTGGTCGGTAGCGGAGATATCATCAAGACGCCTGAATGGACCTTTTCAAGAGAAGACCTCAAAAGGTTCCCCCTGGACAAGGAATAGCTTTGACTTTTAATTTATTTCATATATAATGAGCATAGAATAAAAATTAGCGGACTAGCCTTTCGAGTGCTAAAACTCGACTAGTCCATAAAAAACATGGATGGAATAAATTTTACAAATAAAGCCCAGAAGATGGTCATGAGTGCCCAGAATTTAGCTAGGGAATTGGGTCAGCAGCAGATCGATGCTTTGCATTTATTAATGGCCATCCTTTCGGACGGTGATAATATCGTTACCAACCTATTATCAAGACTGAACGTTGATACAGAACACTTATTTAAAAGAGTAAAAGCTTCCCTTAATCAAATACCTTCGACTAATAACCCCCAAGCGATGGGGCAGCTTTATCTTACTCAGGACATGGCAAGGGTTATAGAGCAGGCAAGGGCAGAGGCCTTTAATCTAGGAGATGACTTTGTTTCCTTGGAGCATCTCTTCTTAGCTCTACTGAACTCTCCTGTGTACGCAAGAGAAATACTGGAAAAGGCCAGCTTCTTGAGGAATACCCAGGTCGTGACAGAAGGAGAAGCTCCAGTCGTGAAGCTTGACTACGCCACAGCTCTGAAGATTTTTGCTCAGATAAGAGGAGGGGAGAGAGTTACGAGCCCTAATCCAGAAGCGAAGCAGAAGATCATTGAGAATTATTCAAGGAATCTTACTAATCTCGCTAGGAAGGGAAAGCTTGATCCTATTGTTGGCAGGGAGGATGAGACAAGGAGATTGATGCAGATATTATCAAGAAGGACGAAGAATAACCCTGTCTTGATAGGAGAAGCTGGAGTAGGAAAGACCGCCATAGTAGAAGGATTGGCCCAGAAGATCATAAAAGGAGAAGTTCCTGAGAGTTTGAAGGATAAGGAGGTGATCAGTTTGGACCTCGGCTCTCTCATAGCCGGAACCAGATATAGGGGAGAATTTGAGGACAGGATAAAGAATCTTCTCAAGGAGATCAGGAGAGCTGACGGTAAATATCTTCTATTTATTGATGAATTACATACCTTGATCGGTGCTGGAGGAGCAGAAGGAGCTATTGATGCTTCGAATCTGATGAAACCAGCCCTAGCAAGAGGAGAATTGAGAGCCATAGGAGCTACTACTCTGAAGGAATATCAGAAATATATCGAGAGCGATCCAGCCCTCGAAAGGAGGTTCCAGCCGATCTTTGTCACAGAACCGTCAGTAGAAGATACTATCTCTATCTTGAGAGGTATAAAAGAGAAATATGAACTCCATCATGGTCTCAAGATCAAGGATTCAGCCTTGTCTTCAGCTGCAGAGCTCTCTTCTAGGTATATCCCGGATAGATTCTTGCCTGATAAGGCAGTCGACTTGATGGATGAAGCTGCTTCTGCCTTAAGATTGGAGATAGAATCTAATCCTATTGAATTAGAGGATCTCAGGAAAGAGATCCAGAAACTGGAAATAGAAAGAGAGGCCTTGAAGAAGGAAGTACCTTCTACTCCTAAGGAAAAGGAGGATCATGAGAAGAGGGAGAAGGTGATTTCTAGGTCATTAGCTGAGCTGAGCGAGAAAGCCAATGCTTTTTCTGTCCGCTGGAAGACTGAAAAGGAGACGATCTATAATATAAAGGACTTGAAAGAAGCTATTGAGAAACAGAGATATGAACTGGAAAAGCTTCTCAAGGATGGCGATCTGCAGAAAGTCGCCGAGATAAAATATGGAATATTGCCAGATCTCTTCTCAAAACTGAAAAAACAAGAGAATAAGCTGTCGAGGCTACAGAAACAGAATCCTATCTTGAAGCAGGAAATTGGACCAGAAGAGATTGCCAGGGTAGTCTCCAGGTGGACAGGCGTTCCTGTTACAAGATTACTAGAATCAGAGGCTGGAAAGCTTGAGAACATGGAAGGAGCCTTAGTGAAGAGAGTTATTTCTCAGGAAGAGGCTATAAAAGCCGTCTCTAATGCGATTAGGAGATCAAGAGCAGGAATATCAGAGGAATCAAGACCTCTGGGATCCTTCTTATTCCTCGGTCCGACTGGAGTAGGTAAGACTGAGACCGCTAAAGCCTTGGCAGAATTCCTTTTTAACGATGAGAATGCCATGATCAGAGTAGATATGTCTGAGTATATGGAGAAATTCGATGTTTCTAAGATGATAGGAAGCCCTCCTGGCTACGTCGGTTATGACGAAGGAGGTCAATTGACTGAAAAGGTGAGAAGGAGACCGTATAGTGTCATCCTTTTGGACGAGATAGAGAAGGCACATCCCGAAGTATTCAATATCCTATTACAAGTATTGGAGGACGGAAGGCTTACTGATTCTAAGGGAAGGGTTGTTTCCTTCAAGAATACCATCTTGATCATGACATCTAACGTCGGATCAGATATCATTGCCCAAGGAGCTCCTCTCGGATTCATCTCTAATCAGGAGAAGTTCACCCAGAAGGAGAGCACGAGAGAAAAGGTCCAAGAAGCTTTGAAGGAGAAGTTCAAGCCAGAATTCCTCAATAGGATCGATGAGATCATCATATTTAATTACCTTGGACCAGAAGAGATCAAGAAAATAGTTGATCTAGAGCTTAGGAAAGTAGAGAAAAGGCTGGAAAAGAAGGATATCAGCATTTCCGTGTCTGAAAGCGCCAAGCAGATATTGTCCCAGAAAGGGTTTGATCCTAATTTAGGAGCCAGGCCCCTTAGGAGAATCATCCAGAGGATGATCTTGGATCCGATGGCTCTGAGTATCGTGAGGAACGAGATAGTCGAAGGGGATAAGATATCCATAGAGGAAGAGAATGAGCAGGTCATCCTAAAGACAATATCCCACTCGTCAAAGAAGAAGAATAATAAGAATAAATAATATGGAAAAACAAAACGTCGCTAATTTAGCTTTATTGTTTTTAGTCGGTATAATCGGAGGATTGATCTCTTCCTATTCTTATGTAGCTTTTAATTCCAAGTTGTTCTCTCCGGTATCCATCAATAAGGTCGAAGAAAAGACCTATATCCAAGAGAATGTTGCCTTGGAGAAGGGGATAGAAACGACTCAGGATTCCTTAGTCTCGATAAATACAGGCAAGGGAGTCTTGACCGGAATCATTATCACGAATGACGGCCTGGTAGCCGTAGCTAATCATGACCTCAAGTCCGGGAATAAGCTTTCTCTGCCTTCTAAAGAGGAAGTGGAGTATAATATCGTCAAGAACGATAATGATATAGCTATCCTGAAGATAAATAAGAATCAGCTCAAACCAGTAGAATTCTTCGATTTTGAGAAGATGCAAGTAGGGAAGAGATTATATAGCTTATCGATCCTGAGCAATGGCTCTAGCACTTATTATTCTGCTAATGAGGGGATAATAAAGAATATAGAGCTGCCGATAAGGACTAGTATGGTCGAGTCGGAAGATATTTCAGGAAGCCCCATTTTCGACATAGAGAACCGCTTGATAGGGTTAGCGAATAAGGATGAGAAGGGGAATATAATAGTGATGCCTTCGACGAAGATAAGATCCTTAGCCGGATTAGACTGATTCAATGAGTCGCCTTATAGGCGACTTTTTGATTGAACGTTCTTGACCTTCCTCTTAAAACTCATTAAGCTTTAGATAGCCCTTTAAGAGGTGGAACATGAAGACAGAGTTTTCAACTGACATACCTCAATTCGATGCAATTTTAGCAGAGACAGGTGAAGAAAAATTCTTTATAGAGGATTGTTTGAATTCTGTAAGCAGTATGCCCTTAGAAGATTTTTTCCAGCTGATGGAGGAACTCTCCGATATCTCAGTCGATACCGAGGTAGCTGAGTCTCCTGATAGGACTTGTAGGGATATGATAGAGGCAGCTCAAAGCGCTGCGAAACAGATTGCTAGCGAGTACTTCCAGGTAGACATAAGGAAAGAGATTTCTCCAGATGTTTTCTATTTCTTTGATGGAGGCATATTTGATGGGTGTTCGAGGAAGATGAGCTTCTACTCTATATTCCCAGGAAAGGTATTCATGTCGAAGCAGGAATCTGAGGCTGTACAGTTATTAGAGATATTCCGGCAGGTCTGGAACTTCTCCAGTTACTCATGGATCGCTTTCGATGGAAGTGATTTTCCTTGCAGGTCAGGATTGTCATGCAGTATTCCTAGTCGAGGAGATCAGTACTTTTCGCAGATAAACGACTCACTTAATTCGTACGCGACATACATTTTCTATCAGAGATTCGCTTCCAGTATTCCTTGGTTTGAAGAACCAGGAGGGAAGGGGGGTAATCTCATAAGATATATATTTTCCAGCAAAGACTACGATGTCTTCGGCAGGATTTTTGAAAGGATAAATCATAGTAATAGTGAACGTGACCCCCTAACCATAATGAAGGATTTTCATAGGGCTAAACTGAACGGCGATATGTTTGATGTGAGAGGTTATTGTAAGAATGCTTATGGACCTAAGGGTCTGAAGAAATTAGGAGAATTGACCTCCTTGAGTGAGCAATAATATGCTCATTTTTTTATTGATATGGTTGTCCAGGAGTAATTATCAAGGACACAGGAAGAAGGATAGTTATAAGAGTAAAATATTATCTGGACAAGGATGTCTTACGGATAATCAACGTATTATCAATCTAAATAAGTCTTTTCTGGACAGAATATATATGCATTTGTCCAGATTATGTCCAGTAAATGTCCAGATTATGTCCAGTAAATGTCCAGTAATTCCCAGATTTATTTATCTGGACATTTGTCCAGATTAGGTTTTTACTTTTTTCTTAAAGTTCATTTTCAATCTTCTTGATATCTTTTTCCCGATCATTTTCGAGGGTTTCTTAGGCTGTTTCCCAGGAGTTTCTCTGACAGGAAGAATCATCAGGAGGATATCAATCTTGGAAGGATGAAACGCTATGGATAATAGGGGATTTTCAAGGAAGGGGATCATGGTAAATATTAGTTGACTTTTAGTGCATATTTCATTATAGTAACCCTAATATGATAAATGAAGAGAGGATCTCCAAACTGACTTCTGCAACATATAAAGTTACCGACCTTTTTGCAGATAAAGAGCCCTTAAAATTTGCCATCCGAAGGGCTTGTTTAGATGTCCTATCTTCATATGTCTCATGTATTGAAAATACCTCTTTGGAACTCAAGAAACAGTTTGCTCAAAAAGGCGAGATTCAGTCGAAAGTGCTGATAAGGTATTTTGTTCTTGCTGAACATCAGGACTGGATAGATCCCAAGAATTTCGAGATACTGGAGATAGAATATTCTAGCGTTAACCAATGGTTCTCAGAACAGTTTTCTAAGCTGAAAAAATCTTTAGAGAATAAGAGAATGAGCTATAAGGACAAGCAGGAATATAGAGAAGCGGCTCATCCTAAAGAGCTAGTTTCTTCTTCTTTAGAGGCTATTGCTATCGAGAATAAGGTCAATTATTCGGAACAATTAGTAAGTTCTGCTCCTACGGTCAAGGTTGTCCAGCAGGTTGATGTGCCTACTGCTCCAGAGCAACATCTCTCAGTTGCTAAGGAAGAGAATCGATTCATACCCTTGAACGCTGATATTTCTTCTGAATTGGTCAATAGTGGAAAACCAGAAATAAAAGACAAGAATGATCTGTATAATATAGAGGCAACGATTAATTACGAAGAGCTATCAGCCACTCAATTGAGGATATTGGAGATACTTCAGAGCAGTAAGTTCTTGAAATCAGGAGATATATGTGATTATTTTGAGAATATGAGTGATAGGAATATCAGGAGGGAGATAAAGGAATTGAGGGATAAAGGCATTGTTATTACCAAAGGAAATGGCCGATCGACCTATTATCAGCTTAATTATATCTATTAATCAGCTAATCAGTAAGGACTTATGAAAGGGCAAGATAGTCAAGAACAGAAAAAATATAAGGAACAATACTTTTCGCAGCTCTATGATGAACATCTAGAGCGTATTTATCGTTTTGTTTATTATAAAGTAAGCTCTGAGTCTGCCACTCAGGACATCTGCTCAGACGTCTTTACTAATCTCTGGAAACAAGTATCTTTAGGTAAGGAAGTGAAGAATCCATCAGCCTTTCTCTTCACTTTGGCCAGGAATTCAGTAATCGACCACTATAGGAAGAATGATAAGGAGAAGAATAGGGGAGATATAGATGATTATATCGATATCATAAGCGATAAGAAGCAGGATATCCATAAGCAGGCCGAGCTGAAAGATGACATGAAGATAGTCAATGCTGCCATGAATGAGATGAAAGAGGAGTATAGGCAGGCGATATTCATGTACTATATAGAGCAAGAACCTATTACTGAGGTGGCTAGGTCTCTAGGAAAGACCCAGGGAGCTGCCAGGGTCATAGTTTCAAGGGGGATGAAGCAATTGCGCCAGATATTGGAGAGTTGATCCTGAAAGTGTAACACTTTTCAATTTTCTCCGTCTTAACAGTTAGACGAACTATGGAAGAATACAAAGTAATAAAAACATTAGAAGCATTCAAGCAGAAAAGACCTGATAATAATTGGGCTAATTTTGCTAAGCGGGAGATAATCTCTCAGTCTTTTGACAAGAGTCCGGTTTCTTTCTGGGAAGTCCTTTCTGTTCTCAGGACAGGACTCGCCTCATCGAAATTGGCTGTCGGAGCATCGCTTTCTGCTGTTCTGGCAATATTCCTTATTGTCATTGCTACTAATAATTACGATCCAAGTTTCAGTCCCGTAGCCACAAAGCCTTTATCTCCTGAAGAGAGGCTCCTTGCTGCTATCAGATCTACCGAGACCGAGATGGACAAGATTCCCTTGACCGCTAAGGATAATGGGGAAGTGGATGTCAAAGAGATTAAGATGGAAACGAGAAAAGCTTTAGCTAGTGCTTCAGAGCAGTTGAAAGGGTTGCCGAAAGAACAGAAAGTCGCCTTTGCCGATAAAGTTGTTTCAAAAGTCAAAGACCTTGAAAAGAACGCAAATGCTGTTATAATGGATGAATATGAAGATAAGACCGCTATTCAGGAATTCTATAAAGTAATAGCAGAAAATGAAATCAAGGAATTTGACGCCAATATCAACAATTTAACAGACGAGCAAAAGGTGATTCTCAGTAAGGCTAAGGATTTTTTTGCAATTGGTAAGTATGATAAGTCAGTAGAAGAGATATATAAGATACAGGCAAAGATCAATATTGATAACAATATTGACGGTGATAAGGATAAGAAAGAGGGGAGTGAAGATCCGAAGGAATAATTTTACAATCATTCTCTGTCCGATCCCAAGGATTGGATAGTATATGATTGTGAAGTATTGATTCATTTAAAGAAGACTGCGCCTTAACATTTTCATTATTTGTCCAAGGTCAGAAAAAGTGTTCATATCAAATCAACATTTTTTCTGATCTTGGATCGAGAGGTGATATGTTGGAGCGTAGCGACAGCTGCTGATTGTCTTTCCTGCTATTCAAAGTATATTATCCATTCTGTTTTGCTGAAGGCAAAGCAGAGTGGAAAAGAGACGATAGCAGGGGAAAGATAGTCGGTCGATACCTAGCTGGTATTATAAAAATAAACGAAATATAGTTGTTTTCCAAATTTCAAAATAGGAAAATGACTAGTCTATCCAAAATGGATAGCGAATAATATAAAAAAACACAATGAATACAAAAAAATATATTGGTATTTTTGCTGCAGTCGTTTTCGCTGTAACTTTTACAAGCGCAAATGCTGCAACTAAATGTACAGTAGAGACCCTTAATGATCAAACTATCTGTGACGAGGCAGGATTGATGGAGTTACTTAGTTCTTTGAACTCAGGATCAACTCCTACAACAACTCCTACTACTACAGAAGCTCCAGTTGTTACAACAACACCTACAGCTTCTTTCGGCACAATCCCTGCTGGTTTCCAGTTCACAATGAACTTGAAATTAGGAACAAGGAATAATGAAGTTAAGTACCTACAAGAATTCTTGAATTCAAGTAGTGACACAACTGTCGCTGTTTCAGGTGCTGGTTCAACTGGCAACGAGACAACATATTTCGGACCTGCTACACAAACAGCAGTAAAGAAATTCCAGACAAAGTACGGTATTACTCCAGTCGCTGGATACTGGGGAGCAATCTCAAGAGCTAAGGCTAATGAGTTATTGTCTCAAGGAACCACAGTAGTAGTTCCTCCAGTAACAACTCCAACTGATTGTTCAAACGGTGCAGCTTTCGACCCTGCTACAGGAAAAGCTTGTACAACAACATCAACAGTTGAAGGATGTGCTCCTGGTGCAGCTTACAGCTCAACAACAGGAAAACCATGTAGCGGTAACGTTACTCCAACTGATACAGTAGTACCTACAACTGGTAACTTGTCAGTAGCTCTTGCTGCTAACAACCCAGCTGCAAGCACTTTGATCACTGGACAATCTGTTGCAGATTTAGCTCACTTCACTCTTGCAAACGGATCAACTTCAGAAGTTAAAGTTACTGCAATCGAATTACAGAGATTAGGAGTATCAGCTGATGCTACTCTAGCTAATGTTTACCTATTTGATGGTTCAACTAGGATAACAGATGCTGGAACAATTTCTTCTGGTAAGGTTACTTTTAACAGCACAAACGGTGTTATCGTAATCCCTGCTAATACTTCAAAGACAATCGCAGTAAAAGCTGATATCGCTGCTGGTTCAAACGGCCAGACTGTTGGTATCGCTCTATCAGGAGTTACTTCTAGCTTACAATTGAGCGGAACATTACCAATCAACGGTAATATCCATTCTATTGCTAACGCTAACTTAGCTACTGTAGTTTTCGGTGCTCCATTACCAGCTGCTAGTAACATCGACCCTATGGACAATGTAATATTGTTCCAGAGTACTGTTGCTATTGGTAACAGGAACGTAATCTTCGACAAGATCGCTTTGAAACAGATCAACTCTGTTGATGCAAAGGATCTTGCAAACTTCAGACTATATGTTGACGGTACAGAAGTCGCTACTGTTGCAAGCCTAGATTCTAATGGATACATTACATTCGCTGGCTTGAACAAGACTTTATCTACTGGAAACAAGGTAGTAAAGGTTGTTGCTAACGTAATCGGAGGATCAGGCAGAATTGCTCAGTTCTCTGTTAGGAACAAGGCTGATGTAGAATTCAAGGATTCAGAATACGGTGCTTACGTAGCTGCAACAGGTGTACCTGCTACAGCTGGTGCATTGACTGTTAACGCAGGTCAGTTCTCAATCACAAAGTCTGCTGACTCTGTTTCTGGTAAAGTTGCTAACAACGGTTCAAACGTTTCATTAGCAAAATACGAATTCAAGGCTTACGGCGAACCTATCAAGGTAGAAAGCCTAACAACTGGATTCGCTTTCACTGATGCTGGTGGTTTATTAGTAAACGCTGGTGCATCAATCAGGAATGGTAAGATCTATGTAAACGGCGGACAAGTCGGTTCTACAGCTACTATTGCTACTGCTGGAACACAGTTCACTACAAATTTCGTAGTAACTCCAGGAACAACAACTATCGTTGAGGTTTATGGTGATGTATACGATAATGACGGTACAGCTGGGTTCGAAAACAATGATACTTTGACTTTCAGCCTATTGACTGGTGCTAACAACGGTTCAAAGCAGGTTTCTTACGGAACACTTAACGTCCCAACAGGAAACATCGCTGCTAACCAAGTTACTATCTCAGAAGGTGCTTTGACAGTAACAAAGGCTTCAACATACGCAAGCCAGAACGCTGTTGTTCCTCAGAACGACTACAAGATCGGTTCATGGAACATCGCTGGTTCAGCTACAGAAGATGTAAACATTAACACATTAGGCGTTAATATCGCTGCTGTTGTTGGTGCTACATTCGATGCAACTGACGTTAAGGATGCATACTTGAAGATCACAAAAGAAGGTACTACAACTACATTGAGTATCAAATCAACAGTAGCTGCTACTGGAAACAATTGGCCAGTAAGTATTACTCTTGAGAAGAACAAGAACATGACTGTTGAATTATTCGGTAGATTAGAAGCTGGTGCAACAGCTACTCACTCACTACAGGGAACATTGAATGTAACTGCTAGTGGTGTATCATCGGGTGCTACTATTACTCCTGCTGGTGTAGCTGGACAGACTATCGCTGCTGCTACTGGTGGTTTCAACGTCACTAGAGCTGCTTCTTCTCCTGTTGCTGCAGTCGTTGACGACAGCGGTACAGTAGTTTCAGCTTCTTACAAGTTTGAAGCTCAGAGCGATTCTTACACAATTGAAGAAATCTTAGTAAACATGACTGCTTCAGGTATTACTGCAGTATCTAATGTTACTTTGAAGAGTGGTGACACAGTCATCAAGACTATGCCTGCTGCTCTTGCTATCACATTCAGTGGCTTGAACATCGTTGTTCCTGCTAATGAATCAAAGACTATCGACATCGTATTCGATATGGTAAGTATCGGTACTGGTGCTGGTGATTCAGGTGCTGATTTGTCTGCAAACATCCAGAATGCTAGTGGTGTATCATACAGATCAGGCTCTACTGGTGTAAGCAACACAAAGAACACTGTTGCTGTTCCTGCTGGTAACGCAATCTACGCATACAAGGCTTTCCCAAGCATTGCTGCTAGTGCATTATCTACAGAGACTTTGACAGCTGGTCAGAAGACTATTTCTAAGTTCGTTATCACTCCTAACGGTGGAAACGTTTCTTGGAACAGGATGTTATTCAACGTAACTAAGACAGCTGCTGTAACTATCGGTAACGGTGGTGCTGCTGCTGATAACGCTCAGGTTAAGCTATACAACACTGCTACTGGTAACGAGGTTGCTGGTGTATTCACAAACGGTGCTGCTGGATCTGACTGTTCAGCTGCTACAGATGCAAATTGTACTTTAGTATTCGTTCCTGATACAGAAGAAGCTGTTGGTAGCGCAACTACATACGAAGTAAGAGCAACTGTTGCTGGTACTATCGCAGTAAACAACTACGTTACTACTGAAATCAGATCTTCTGGTGCTGGTTATGCTGCTCCTGCTGCTTACGCTGCAGTTGTAGGTAACTTTGCTTGGTCAGATGTTTCATCACAAGCTCATGGCTTAGGAACACTTGACTGGAACAACGAGAACTTATTGAAGACTTTCCCAATCTCTCAGACATTAACAGCTAAATAATAACTGTTGATTAAGAGGATTGAAGTCTAGATAAGATTTCAATGATCGCAAGAGCTCCCCGTAATAGGGGAGTTTTTGTTATCATTATGAGATTTTTTTGACATATCTGTTGTATTAATGTATGTTCAAGATAAGTTCATTCCGTGAGGTAGTACTTTGAAAAAAGCAGTGATTATTTTGGTTATTATTTCTTGGGTTTGCAGTTCTGCTTTCGCCGATACCGATTTTTTTATTCATTCGACCGACGGAAGCAATTTTTCAATCGCTATCCCTGATAGCGCTACTGGTAGTTATATTTACATACCAGTCAATATCATGGGGGACATATCGATGAAAGAAGTTTTAGGAATTTTTAAAGAAGTAGAATTATTAAGTTCAAGTAATACTATCGAGAATAAGCCTAGTTATGAATGGAATGGATTCGGGGAATTCAATTACACTGAGGACAAAGTCGTCCTATTGAAAGGTAATGAATACTATTTCCTGTATAAGGAAAAACAAAGCGGATCCAACCAGACGTCTGAACGGGTAGCTGTCATAAGTAAGGGAGAAATTGCAAAATACCTAAATTAGGTATTTTATTTTTGGGAAAATACTTGACATTTACCGTTATTTTTGCGAATCTCTAGGTAAGGGAACATGTTTTTACAAAGGTTGTTGGCATGAATTAGTCTCCTAAAAATTATTAAAAATATGATGAAATTAAAAAAACAATTTATCCTTGCTCTTTCAGTGATTTTTTCACTATTTACTATCAGTTCTTTCGTTTTTGCTTGTTCGCCAGAGTATCCAGAAAGTTGCAGCCAGTCCCAATTGATGCAATTGGTCCAGCATGCTTTGAGCAGTTCAGATGATGGTGAGGATTATTTCATCCAGCCAGAATCTTCTTCGATCTATGGTTCTTTAGATGGTTTTAGGTTTACAAGGAACCTAGCCTTAGGATCAAGAGGGGAGGAGGTCAGATATCTGCAGAAGTTCTTGAATATGGATCCAGATACTCAGATCGCCTATTACGGCTATGGTTCTCCTGGTATGGAGACTACCTTCTTCGGCTATTCGACTAGGAATGCTGTCATGAGGTTTCAGACCAAGTACTATTCCGATATCCTAGCTCCGGCTAATTATCGCCGAGCTACTGGATTCTGGGGAGGTTTGAGCAGGATGAAAGCCAATGAGTTGATCGGAGGAAGTATCATTATCAATCCTCAACCAGAGCCTGGGCCACAAGGACATGACGGTCAATGCGGGTCTTCTAACGGACAGAGTTTCAATAGTGCTCCGACTTATGGATTGTGCAACTCTGGAAATGCTACCTCAGTGACTGGTTCCGGCCCATGGAATTGGACTTGCCAAGGTATTGATGGAGGATCATCATCTTCTTGCTCTGCTAACTATGGACAATCCAATAACGCTCCAGCAGGTGTCTTATCAGTAGCTCTTTCTTATGACAATCCGTCAGGAACGACTCTGGTCGCTGGGCAGGGGATAGCAGAATTAGCCCGCTATACCTTTACTAATAATTCTTCTAGTGAGGCAAGGATGACGAATCTCCAGTTCAGGAGGATAGGAGTCTCATCTGATAGCACTCTGAGGAACGTGTACTTGTTCGACAATTCGACAAGGATAAGCGACTCTACTTCTGTCTCTTCAGGAAGGATAACTTTCAATAATTATAACGGGGTCATAGTGATTCCTGCTAATTCTACTAAGACTATTTCAGTCAGGGCAGACCTTGATACCAATATCTGGGGCCAGACCGTCGGTATTTCTTTGGAATATGCCAGCGGCAACACCCAGGTCAACGGACAGCTTCCGATAAATGGGAATACTTTCACTATTGCAAACGGTTCTCTGGCAAATGTCAATTTCACCAATATCCAGCCATCTTCAGCAACTACTAGTGATCCGACGACTGGGATGAGGGTATGGGAAGCCACTCTTAGCGTCAACAACAAGAATGTGAGATTCACGAGATTGTCATTGAAGCAGATCAATTCTATCGATTCTGGGAACATAACGAATTTCAGGCTGTTGATCGATGGGAACCAAGTCGCTCAAGCTTACTCTCTGGATTCCAGCGGTTATGCGAATTTCACCTTTGACAGGAATATGTACACTGGATCAAGGAACGTCAGGGTCTTGGCTGATATCACTGGAGGCTCTGCCAGATCGATCCAGATGGCTCTTCTCAGCAATGCTGATATAGATATAAAGGATAGTGATTACAATGTTTCGATCACTCCTACCGGAATCCCTGCTATAGCCGGAGCCATATCGGTCAATGTCGGACAAGTGATCATCAATCCTGATAACGCCAATCTGCCTACCTCTATCGCCAAGAGCGGTAGCAATATCCTGATCGGGAAGTTCACCTTCAGGGCAGTGGGGGAGGATATCAGGGTAGACTCTTTGAAATTCGGATTCAATACCAATAACGCCTTGGTCAATTCCTTGAGGAATGGAAGGGTGATGATAAGCGGAAACCAGGCAGGATCGACTGCTACCTTGCTCAGGTCAGGAACTGTTTACTACACGAATTATACTTTCCAGGCAGGAGTTGACACTTCGATAGAGATATATGCTGACATCATGGAAGATACCAGTGCTATTTCTGGTGATTACGTAGACGATATCGTTTCGGGAAATACTATAGCGATAAGGATGATTCCTTTGGTCGCTAATGCTACGAGGAAGACTTCATACAATGTCATCAATGTCCCGTCTTCTGAAGTGACGAACAGCTCAATCTCGATCTCTCAAGGAAATATCAGTGTTACTAAGAAATCGACTTACGGGAACCAGGCTACTGTCTTGCCTCAGACAAATTATAAGATAGGGGCTTGGAATGTTTATTCTGGAAACTCTGAATCGATCAATGTCAATAACCTTAATTTCGTCATAAACCCTGTCACTGGAACGAGCTTCAATTATTCTGACTTGACCAATATGTATGTCATCTATTCGATAGACAATGGCCAGACCGTGACCACTTCGATCAAGAGCACTGTCAACCCGAGCAATGATTTTTCAGTGAGTCTTACTCTTCCAGCTAATAGGACTATGTCGATCGACCTGTTCGCCAACTTATCCGGAAGCGTGACGATAGGTGACTCGTTCAAGTCGACCTTAGTCGTTTCAGGAAATGGAAGCCAATCAGGAAACAGTATCATTACCACTCCTGTTGACGGACAAGTGATTTCGAACAATAATCCTTCCTTGTTGATAACAAGGGATCCAGGCACTCCAGCAAGTTCTCTAGTTGATGATTCGGGAACGATAAAGACAGTTTCTTACAGGTTTGAGTCCCAGAATGATACTTATACCATAAGTCAACTCTCTTTCGATATCGTCGATCCGACAGTCGTATCAAAGGTCTATCTCAAGAGCGGCAGCAATGTCCTGCAAGAAAGACCAGGTGCTTCGAACGTAGTCTTCAGTGATTTCGGCAACATAGAAGTTCCAGCTAATTCGTATAGGGTCTTGGATATCGAGATAGTCATGTCTAATGTCGGCACAGGGGCAGGGAATAGCGGTGCTGATATCACTACTTCTATAAACATTGGCGGATGCTTGGTAAGGTCCAGTAACGGATCCCTCATCACTCCTACCGGGACTCCCGCAGCTGGCAATACTATTTATGCCTATAAGGCTTATCCGATAATAAATGCGATGAGTCAGTCTAGTAGTGACGACAGATTGACAGCTGGAGATCTTGCTTTGCTGAAATTCTCAGTCATCCCTAATGGTGGAGCTATTTCTTGGAATAAGATGGTAGTCAGTGTCACTAAGACTGCGGCTAACATCATTGCTGATGGAATCAGACTAGTTGATTCTTCTTCTGGCCAGACCATAGCCACTTTGGCTGCAGGAGACAGTGATTGTGAGGACAACACTCTATCTAATTGTACGATCAATCTAGTCCTTCCGATAGAGGAGCAGATCAGTACCTCGAAGACATATGAATTGAGAGGCTCTATCAGCGGGACGTTGGTAAGCAGTAGTTATATCACTGCCCAGGTCCTTAGATCATCGCTTTCTCATAGCGCTCCGGCTCCTTATGCTAGTGTAGCTGGAACATCGAGTAATTTTATCTGGTCAGATGATTCATCCCTTTCTCATAGTCTGACGACTAGTGATTGGAACAATGACAATCTCATCAATACGCTTCCTATCTCTTGGACAAGGACTGTCAGGTAATCGGAAGATGGAAGAACGGGTTAATAAACCCGTTTTTTTATTGCCATTTTTCTTAATAAAAATTTTACATTTTCTTTAAAGGAACGTTAATGTCAGTATGCAATAATGAGGGAGGTTAAAACAATAGTTAGAATAAATAAATAAAAATTATATGGAAAGAAACTTAGACGAATATAGGTGCCCTACTTGTAAGAAACTATTCTTCAAGGCTAATGCTAAAAAAGGAATTATAGAAATAAAGTGTAAGAATTGTAAGAACATCCATCAGATGGATATTTCTCAGTCAAAACTGCTCACCATCAACGACGAAGAGTTTTTCTACGATAGAGAAGGGCATTTCAAAGCTGAATAAAAATATTTATCCTATCTCGGCTTATCAGGATCCGATAATAATAATTGCTAACTATTGTTTTAAAAGAGATTATTTAAGTCCTCTTCCTGATAGTCACAAAAAGACCAGATCAATATCTGGTCTTTGTATTTATCGGATCGTGGGTGATCGGAGTTAAGGAGAGGGGCTTGTGGTAGATATTTTATGGTTATTTTTTTATTCATTCCATATTTTGAAAAAATATTAATATGTGCTAAAATAATCAAATAATGATGAAAGAAAGACTTTACAAAACATATTTTTTAGCATTTTTTTTGCTATTTTTATTTCCTTTTTTCGTCAAGGCGGACACCTTGGGACAGGAAAATAATTTTATAGTAGAAAAAAGTTACAGCGAATCAGGAGAGCAGACAGTCAAGGCCACGCTCGTCAAGGTGGGAGATGGACTATATTTCTATGTAGAAGATGCTTATTGGAAGACTCTTAATCAGAAGGAGAAAGAAGAAGCCTTAGCCTCTTTTTCTTCTCTTGACCTAGAATTCATCGGGAATATCAAGCCGAAGCTGAGTAGTGCTTTTGGCTCAGAGAGCAGTCCTGGTATCGATAACGATAAGAGAATAACCGCCTTGTTCTATCCTTTGAAGGGGAGTGCAAGAGGATATATAAGGAATATTGATAATTATGGCAAGGCTAATAATCCTACTTCTAATGAGAGAGAGATGGTCTATCTCAATAGTTTACATGTCAATAACCAGTTCTTGAAGGAATTCTTCACGCATGAGTATATGCACCTGATCACCATAAATCAGAAAGAGAAGAGGCTGGGCGGAAAGTCTGAAGAAGTCTGGCTCAACGAAGCCCTTTCTGAATATGCTGTCACTTATGCTGGATATAACCAGAAGGACAATAGCTATATTGATAACAGGATCAATGTCTTTATAAACAACCCATCTGATTCATTGACTGATTGGAATAATCAGATCGGTGACTATGGGTCAGTGACGATCTTTACCCATTACCTGGTTGAGAAATATGGCGTCAAAGTCCTAGCCGACACCCTGAAATCCTCTAAGACGGGAATAGACGCCATAAACGAGTCTTTGAAGAATAATGGATTCAAGGAAACAGCCCAAGAAGTCTATACGAATTTTACGGTAGCAGTCTATCTCAATGATTGTTCTGCTTCGGATAAGTTCTGCTTCAAGGACCAGAAGCTGAGCAAGCTCCACATCCTCACCCTGAATAATTTTTTACCTATATCGGGTGATAGTAATATCTTCTTAGGGCAGACCATTTCGCCATACTCTGCCCAGTACCAGAAATTCATCGGCGGAAGCGGAGACCTGAAATTCACTTTCAAGGGCAAGCCTACTGGATTCTTCACCCTATATTATGTCATCAAGAAGATGGATGGAGAAATTTCCGTAGATTATCTCAAGATGCCTGTCGAGAACCAGGAAGGGGAGATTGTTATCAAGAGTATGGATAAGGAAGTCTCTGCCATTATCTTCATCCCGTCAGTAGTCACATATTATGGAAACAGTAAGGACACTAAGTTCTATTATTCCTTAGGTGCTACGAATTTTACAGCTCCGAAGGAGACCCTGCCCATAAAGATAGATAAGCCGCTTGACCAGATGACCAAGCAGGAACTAGTCACTACTATTATCAGATTATTGATCTATGTCCTGTCGCAGCAGCCGAAGTATGCTGCCTCCAGTGTCATTTATTAGGATTTGACACCATTTGCGTTAGTGGTATAATCTTATTACAGATTTTGGAGTCTTCACAGCAAGATTATCAAGACAGAGGAGTTCGATTCCCATCAACAGGTGGGAATTTTTTTATACGTCCCCACAGGATCAGTTCTTTCCTTCGATCAGCACCTTTCCTCCGTTCTTTTCCATAGATAAAAAATATTTAGCATCAGCGAGATGTAAGCCCTAGTAAGGAATATTTTTATAATAATAATCAATATGAATAATCAACCAAATGAAGAAAAAAATTATAATTATCACCCTTTCCCTCATGATAGTCGCAGTAGGAATATTCGTTATTAGGGACTACATAGATTACATTAATCAAAAGGATCCATTCAAAGAATTCAAGGAGGATGACTTTAGGAAAAGATTTGTCTCTTTTTCAGATTTTGACGCTTCTGAAAAAGATGGATATGTGACATACGCCAGCAAGAAAGCAGGGATTTCCCTGCAGGTCCATGACGACTGGGAGTTAGTCGAGGAAGATTTCGGTTTCGTTTCACTGAAGAGCAAGGATTTCATTCCTTTGGATAATGATTGGATAAAAAAGCCATTAGCCTCTGAAGGGTGCTGGGTAGAGGTTAATATTAATATAGCTAGGGACTCTGATAACTATCAGAATATGAATGAGGAATATATTAAGAATGAGCAATATATAAACAATGACGACGATCCAAATGAACAGGTCATTGACCTAGGTTCCATTAAGGCCTTAGAAAGTATTACGGAAGTGAAGGACTTGGACGGAAAGATATCCTCAGTAACCATTCCCAATAACAATATCACATATAAGTTTGACGCATATTTTTTCGGAAAAGACAAGGAAAGATGCGAGAATGATTTCAATATATTTTTATCTTCTTTGGAGATCAAGAATATAAATGAAAAAAATTAAAACACTTATAATTGCTTATGTATCATTCTTTCTAAGCATATTTTCACCAGTAATGGCTTCCGATCTTTATGATTCTGGTGAGTATCTAGAATTATCCAAACTAGAGTCCGAAAAGATCCTCAGCGGACTACCTAAAATACTCAATGACGAATGGAAGGATGCTATCGAAAAGGGGAATAGCAGGGAAGCTGTCGCCTACTCATTCCTGAAAAGAGCGACGACTTTCGAGACCTGGGACTACTTATTAGCAGACCTTCCCGCCGAGTCCCTGATAAAACTGCTCAAGGCCTATAAGGACTATTCAGCGGATGAGAGCGTATTCGGGGCAGTCCTTGCTCAGGTAGAAAAATTATCAGTAGATAAGGCGAACGAGTATTTAAGGAAATACCTGGTAAAGAATAACGCTAAGATTTCCTTCGGAGCCATCAAGGGAGGATTTTCTAAGGATAATAAAGAGATCATATTCCAATACATCCTCATCTATGTTCCAGGAGAAGGAGAGAACGGGAATGTTTTCGCTAGATTCTATTCTCCTGAAGAAATACTCCTCCCTCTGCCTAAGAGCTCCTATGGAAGTGCTATCGGACTTTATTCTGATCAGGAAAAGATAGGGCCATTCATGTTAGAAGCCAAGGGAAGCACCAAGAATGATTACTTCAAGCAGATTTCCTGGGATTATACCAAGGAGACAATCCTTAACGTCATCTTTGACAAGGATGTTCCAGATCTTCGCATCACCCCACTCTCTTGGCAACAGGAATACATCTACGACCCGATAAGGAAATCGATTGAGAATATCCCATTTATCGGCACAGCCCTAGCAGACAAGGCAAAGATAGAGGTATTAGAAGGAAAGGAAGATATTTCGGGAATCAGTAAGGAGATAGGGGATATGCTCAAGGAAGACGATATGGCAGTAGCGGCTAAGGCAGCCACTCCTCCAGAAGCTTCGACTAATAAAAAAGCTGAGAAGAAAACGATCAAGCAGGTGAAAGCTAAAGCCTCATCGGCCAAGACCACGACTAAGAAGAAAACAGTAACAAAAAAGAATAAAGCCGCAGAAAAGAAAGAGAAAGAAGAAGAAAAGAAAACAGTAGAAGAGGGGCAGGGCGCAATGATACTTTTTTCAGCCGAGGAAAGAAAGATCCAGACAGCGAAGATCATCCAAGAGCTCATACGGAGGAGGAGTGAGCAGAAGAAAGATGCCTTGATAAGGACTGTCGAAATAGAAAAGACTAAAGAGAAAACCGATAAGGACAAGGAAGAGAATAGATCTCCTTGCGCGAAAGATAACTCGCTCTCTCCTAAGAGGACTTCGATTATTTTCAATGAGATAGCTTGGATGGGGAAGGAGAATGATCCATCGGCAGAATGGATAGAATTGAAGAATATCGGGAAAGAAGCCGTCAATATGCAAGGATGGAATATCTATGATAAGGATAGTAAGATAAATATTGCTTTGAACAAGTCCCTTGCGCCAGGAGGAATGCTCCTTCTTGAGAGGGAAGAGTCAGCTGTTAAGAATGTCAAAGCAGATACTATCTATAGTGGATCACTCAGCAATAGTAGCGAGACCCTTTATTTGTTCGATGATGAGTGCCGTTTGCAGGATATCATTATTGCGACTAATGGATGGCCAGCAGGGGACAATGATGGCAAGAAGACTATGGAAAGGAGTAATGACTTGTCTTGGCACACCCATTCTGGAAACAGTAAGGATGGTATTTCAGGAACTCCGAAAAAAGAAAACAGCTTATATGAAAGACCGCAGAATATCATAAGTAATCCGGTTGTTAATTCAGGAGGTTCTTCAAGCAGTGCCTCTGGGGGTAGTAGTGTTCCCGCCACTCCTAGTCCCATCATCTGCAATAAGGATACTGCGACTAAGATAACATCTCCGATAATTATCAATGAAGTATCTTGGATGGGAGGAGAGAGCAGTAGTAACGACGAATGGATCGAGCTGAGGAATTCATCTATTCAGGAAGTCAGTCTGGCAGGATGGCAACTGCTCGATAAGGATAATAATATCGAAGTAGTATTCGATGCGAACGATAAGATCCTAGCAGACGGATTCTATCTTCTCGAGAGGACTGATGATGGATCAGTAAAGGATATAAAGGCTGATAAGGTATATACAGGAACCCTTAACGACAAGGATGAATCCCTGACTTTATTCGATGGCGATTGTCATGAAGTCGATAGGGTGATTGCAGGGCCAGATTGGCCAGCAGGGGATAGTAGTAGTAAGAAGACCATGGAAAGAGACGACGATCTTCTTCATTGGCATACTTATAATGGGATAGGTAAAGACGATATCTCTGGATTATTAGGAACTCCTAAGAGGATCAATAGCCCCAAAGTAGAGAATGAGGAAGAACCAGATAATGGCTCCGAGGAAGGAAACGACAAGGATGGAGCAGGAGGGAGTCCAGAAGAGCCAGGAGATCAGGATGGTATCGGAGACAAGGATACTGGTACTGACGAGGAAGAGAATGACCAAGGAGAAGATACTCCGCCCCAAGAAGGTGGAAGCAGTGAAGGTGATACCGATCCAGCCGACGGTACGACAGAAGCCTCAAGGATTAGCGATCCAACCATATCGATAAGCTCGTTCAGTAATCAGGTAATCCTGACTTGGGAGGGAGACCTAGAGGCTAGCCAATATGACATTGTCTATGAAATCGGAAAGAGTGTCGATAGGGAGAATACAAAGAGTATTGGATCCTATACATCTTTGGATATCGCTAAGAGCAGTGGGAAGTTCCAAGCCATCATTTCCGATCTGTACTGGGAGAAGGAATATCATTTTCTTATCAAGAGCATAGGGACAGAAGAAGTCTCTTCTGAGTTTTCCCAGGAATTGATCATTAGGACAGGGGTCGCTAAGCATAAATTAGTAGATAAATATCCAGATTATACTAATAGGCACAAAGTGGGTTTCAATGGGCCGGATAATAGTTGGTCGAATGATATTGATATACGCCAAGAGAGCAATAGCATGTATTTTAGCAATATCCTTTTCAGCATGAATGGTGACTCGTATATCCATATGAAGAAGGGGAATGATTATGGCTTAGTCTGCTATGACCATGAGAACAGCCAGAAATGGTTCCATCCAGCAATAGAAGCTGATCCGATCATTGGCAAGGACGGTACTGTTTATTATTCCAGTGGCAGTGGGGTGGTTGCCTTATCTCCTTCAGGTAAGGAGAAATGGAAGGTCAGCCTTGGTAATATCGTTTCCAAGAACGTGATAATCGATAGAGAAGGAGCCATATACGCTTTAGCCGATCTCAACGGTGGGAATTCCCCAAGCCTATATCGGATCAAGGACCAGCTTGATAAGTACGATATTGAAGAAATTATTCCGAGTAGCAGTATCCTAGGCGGGAGCGATTACTTCAGCTCGACTGACCTGGCCATGGAGGAGGATGGATCGATCTATTTCGCCATCAATAACAAGCTGATGAAGTACAAGGAAGGAAGCTTCAAGGTAAGAGTCATCGAGGCAGGGTATAGTCAGGACTATCAAGGAGAAAAGAATGTGATCCCGAAGATGATGAGGCTAAGCCTAGGAAAAGATGACAAAGTCTATCTAAGTATGGAAAAATTGTTCATAACGCCGAATTATAGGGTTAATGGAATAGTTGTCCTTGATTCAAAGGATATCGAAGGCGCAACTATTTGGAGTCTTAATGCTAGGATCAATAGCAGCATCAATGTCCTCGGAGTCGACGGGAACAATGTATACGTTGCTGAAAGATCTGGGAATAGTATGTTCAGGATAAGTTCTCTATCTTCTCTTGATGGAAGTCTTAACTGGAAGAAGGAATGGAGCGATGGGACGAATAGGGAAATATTATTCATCGACGATAGGGGATATGTCTATTTCAAGAATGGTACAAGATTATCCTCCTTCGATCCTACAAGGATAGTCGACACGTCTGGAAATAATGACCTCGTATATGATCTGGACATCGGCAAATCATTGTCATTATTCTTGAACTACTCGATCATGGAAGATAAGATAATCCTGATTTCTAATGATATGATGATTCAGATAGATAAGTAATAGGAGCAAAAAAGAGGACTTAGTCAATCCTCTTTTGTGTCTTCGGTGGACATATCGGGTAAAACATTGAACCAACTAAAAGACTATATTTCTCGGTTCTGGTCTTATTATCAAAGCAACGAAAAACTACAAAATATCCTTGCAAATGCTTAGTTAATTGGCCCCAAGGGGTACACAACAGGGATATTAAATAATTACTAAGATAATAATAGAGAAATGAATAAAAGTTTTTATAAGAAACAGTTTTTAGCAAAAGACATTATAAAAGCCTTGTATAACGAGGATAAAAGGGTTAATAAGGGCAAAAACAAGCCATTAAAGCTATTTTCTTGTGAGGAATTTGCTTTCTTAAGAGGCTTGATCTTTGGAAAAGGGAACAAGAATACTTTATTCTTAGCCCTAGATCATATTAGTGAAAGACATTTACAGGGATTTGGATTCTCAAATACTGCCTCGCTGAGGAGAATATTATTCTTCCAGTATTACCTAAGTAATAACGGAAACGCTGCCAAGGCAGCCATCCTAGCAGGTTATAGTCCTAAAGCAGCTAAGCAGCAGGGGTATAGGATTTTAAAGTGGATACAAAAAGAATTAAGCTTGGAATAATCAGCTACTTAATAGGTTTTAAGATATTTTTAGCTTTTTTGGGTTTGAGAAGATTAATAAGAGAGTCGATATCAAGATTATTTTCTTTAAGTTTAATAATTGCACTCGATCTCCATGCAAGATCTCCGGGGGCAACGAATGATGTTCGCAAATCTCTAATAACAGCAATCGCATTATGGGCCCATTGCTTGAAATCATCTAAATCCCACAATAAAGTATCTTCTAAAAGACTAACTGCTGTCTCTTTTACATTTTTTGATGGAGTGATTAGTACAGGAAAAATAGCTGATTCTTTATCCTTAAGAATGTTTTCGCGTACCCACAATGGATGAGATGCTACTTGACGAGCTTTATTAACGCTAATAGGTGTCTCTGGCTTAGCACTTGAATTATCTTCAAATATCAAGCACTTATTTGCATTAATCCACCATGGATCTGGAGAGCCATCGTTTTCTTCGTTGCCAGCTTCTAGACCTATTAGTCTTCCTAAAAGAACATGGGCGTTTTCAAAAATGTTTGCATTATCGGATTCAATTCCTTCAAGTATCTCTTTTTCATAATTTGCGTAACGATTAGTATAGGTTGTGCCTAGGCTTGCAAGGGTAAGTTCTAATCGCTCTATTTGTTCATTTATAGCATTATTAACCTTATCTTTTTCACTAATTTGTTCGTTAGAAAATTGGGAAAGTGTTACTAGCCAGGAGACAGCTTGGGCTGCTTTTTTCGCAAGAGAAAATTCATCTCTCGAACGAGTTATTAATGAGGTATTTTGCTTTGATGCCACTGCTAGCCATGCAGCACTTCCCGCAAGGTAATGCCAAAGTGCACGATATCCTTTCAGTTCAGAAGATTTTAATTCTGATAAAACAGCATCAGCGCTTTTTAAAGCTGCTTCATAATCCTTTTGCCAAATATGTCTCTCATATTCTATTTCTTTTACTACGGCTAGTTGCAGCTCGTCTATAGCAGGGAATTGGTTTTGATTCGCTCCTTCTCTTAATGCTACGATTTGCTGACTAACCTCCTCCCAAGTTTTTCCATTTTCTAAAAAAATATTAACATTTTCGATAATATCATCTATATTTATGTTTTTTGATTGTTCGATTCCAAAATTTAATTCAGCCTGAAGCTCTGGATGAAAGTATTGTATGTTGGTTTTATTGATTAAGTAATCCAATAATTCATTCCCAGAAATAACAACAGTCGAATAATCTTCAAGCGATCTTGTACATCGTCCAATTGCTTGCAATACTCTTGTTTGAATTCTTTCATCAAACAGTATACTTGCACCCATTCTAGACATTATAAATTGTTCTTGAGTGTTTGTGGACCTTGGCAATCCTTCGACAAATAAAAGCCTGCATTCATCTCCTGAAAAATCTACTCCATCATAGCGATTTGCCATTATTGCAATAGCCTTTTTTGTTTTAGTAAAAACTTTTTTTGTTTTTTGAATGTCGCTAGCTGTAAATATTTTATAACCAATAGTTTCTTCAATCTCATCTTTAATCTCGCTACAAGATTTTAAATTTGGAACCAAGACAAGACTTCTGTCAGTTTGCTGCATTAGTTCATGATTTAGTCTTCTTGTATCGTTTTCATTAAGAGACATTTCTGGAAAAACGAAAAATCTTCGCCCAACACCGTGATTGTCAGCTCCTTCTGGAGTAGCTAATTTCTTTATTGAAGATCTTCCTGTTAATCGCTCAATATCTCCGCCCTTGCTTAATGTTGCGGACATGTATATTCTTTGCTTCGGATTTGTAAACGCTTCATGAGTCCATGTAGGAGGTATGAGAGGCCTAATCAATATTTCTTGGGAGGAATAATAAAGATGACAAGAGCAAAGGTTGTCCCTAATCATATTCCAAGGATAAATTAAATCAGTATTTTTTGTATGAATATCAAGCACTTCAATTATTTGATCAATTATTTTAAAATACTGAGGAGTTGGTAATTTATCTACCCAAACTCCCCCTGCTGGATCTGGAACTTCTCCAATTAAGCGAGTGTAGGTATAAGAGGCAAGCAAAGGTTTTAATAGTGCGCACAGGGCACTGTGAATTGATTTATGCTCATCGCTCATTCTTTGAATTCGGATAGACCAGAGATTAGAAATATATGACTCGGCTGCATGTACATCGTCTAGGATTATAATATCAGGATCATTAAAAAAAGGGTTTGTATTAAATAAACTACTATAGGTTGAAATGGCCATACTTTCTCCTCTTTTATAGGATGTAGTAGCTACAACATCATAATCTTTACTTGCACCGGTAAAGCCATTGACTATTAGTCCATATTTTTCATTTGCTTGTTCAACAACTTGATTGACAAGTTGTTTTGTTGGCACTAAATAAACTATTTTATCATTAAATTTTCGCCTTCTCCATTCTCCAATCATTAACCCAACTAAAGTTTTACCGCCTCCGGTAGGGAGTTGAAGCGCAATATCTTTCTCATGTAATGCATTTAAAGCATAATCTTGCATCAGTTTTTCTTGATAAGCAAGAGCACCAAAGAATTTACGACGAGGAAGATCTCGAATAATTTTTTCTGGACTATTTGGAACAACGCTTGAATGTTCAATATTTTTGAATGCCATATTTTAGTAATTATTTATTGTATTAAATAAACAATATCAAATTATTTGGTAATTTGTAAGGCCTTAAAATAAAAAGGAGGATGCTGCAATAAATCATTAGAGACTCATAGATATTTTGATAGGCAATAACAAATTAAAGAAATTATTAAAAGGATTTTAAATTCCAAAGACGATTCCAGAACATATTTAGTAATAAGGGAATTATTATCAGTGCAGTTTTTAGTTAAATAAAGAGAGGGGTGTATAATTAAATACTGCTGGCAGTATGGCATGAACGGTTGAAAATATTCTAAAAGGTGGTTATGATTGACTTATAATTGACATGATCAATAAAGAAGCGCAAGCAAGAATAAAAATCAACAAACTTCTCGAAGAGTCAGGGTGGCGTTTTGAAGATAGCGAAAAGGGCAAAGCTAATATTCAACTTGAGTCAAATATTAAGTATTCTGAACTTGGGAATGATTTTGAAAATGAGACACACGGTTTCATTGATTTTCTTTTGCTTGATAAAGATGGTCGCGCACTAGTTGTAGTTGAGGCAAAGAGGGAGTCAATAGATCCTTTATCGGCCAAAGAACAGGCAAGGAATTATGCTCGTAATATTGGCGCTAGATTTATTATTCTTTCTAATGGGAATATCCATTATTTTTGGGATATCAAACATGGAAACCCTGATACCATTTCACGTTTTCCAACACAAGACTCGATAACTCAGTATGAAAAATATACACCGAACCCTGAGGAACTTGCTCAAACCTTTATAGATGAAAACTATATCGTCGCAACACAGCTACCTAATTTTGCAAATGACCCAGACTTTAAAAACGAATCCACGAGATCAGATTTTTTGAGGAATAATAGGCTTAAGCAACTTCGACCATATCAAGTACAAGCAATAAAAGCACTTCAGGAGTCAGCAAAGGAAGGTAATCAGAGGTTTCTTTTTGAAATGGCAACAGGGACTGGTAAGACTCTAATATCATCGGCCGTTATTAAGTTGTTTCTAAAATCAGGCAACGCTCGTCGTGTTCTATTCCTTGTCGACCGTTTAGAGCTTGAAGATCAGGCATTTAAGGCCTTTAGGGATTATCTTGGACATGACTTTAATACTGTTATTTATAAGGATAGTCGTGATTCCTGGCAAAATGCCAGCATTGTTGTTTCTACTATCCAAACTTTTATGTCGGGAGACCGTTATAGGAAAGAATTTTCACCTACAGACTTTGAATTAGTTATTTCAGATGAAGCTCACCGATCAATCGGAGGCAATAGTCGTGCAGTCTTCGAATATTTTGTAGGATATAAGCTTGGTCTTACAGCTACTCCTAAGGATTATTTAAGAGGATTTGATGTCGAAGGCATAGATACTCAAAGAGAGTTCGAGAGGCGTCAGTTGCTTGATACTTATAAGACTTTTGGTTGTCCGGCAGGGGAGCCAACCTTTAGTTACGATTTACTTCTGGGAGTTAAAGATGGTTTTCTTATTAATCCTGTCTTAGTGGATGCTCGTACAGATATTACGACTCAATTACTTTCGGATAAGGGTCTTTCCATTCATAAGGTAACTGACACAGGAGAGAGCGTAGATGAAGTATTTACTGAGAGGCATTATGAGAGAACAGTTTTTAACGAAGAAACAAATATTGCTATGTGCAAGGCTTTTATTGATAATGGATTATTCGATCCAATAGCACAAGAATATAACGTTCCTCTTTTTGGAAAATCAATTGTTTTCTGTGTCTCTCAAAAACATGCTGCAAGGATTACTAATATTCTTAATAGAATGGCTTTTGAGAGATGGCCAGATCAGTATAGTGAATCAGATTTTGCCATGCAGGTGACTTCACAAGTGCAAAATGCTCAGCAGATGACTATTAATTTCTCTAATAACCGCCTTGGAGGACAATCATCGTCTTTAGGGGGATATGATACGAGTAAAACTCGAGTTGCTGTTACTGTCGGCATGATGACTACTGGGTATGATTGCCAAGATATTCTTAATATTGCCCTTATGAGACCCCTTTTTAGCCCTTCAGACTTTGTTCAGATAAAGGGGCGAGGAACAAGGAAGTATCTATTTGAATACAAGGATTATGGAAATGATGATGTAATTAAAATAGAAAAAGATAAATACAAGTTTTTTGACTTCTTTGCTACTTGCGAGTATTTTGAAAATGAATTCCTTTATAATGAAAAGATAGAACTTCCTGTAATTAAAAAGACTCCAGAAGTAGAGACGAGTGCCGATGGGGGATTGTCACATGGCGAATTCGTAGATGAAAATGGAAGTAAGATTTTTAAGGGGCCAATAGATTTATCTTCTTCTGATGATATTGCTTCTCTTGTAGAAACTCCAGTAGGGATAGAGGGTATGAGAATTGACCGAGAAGGATTTAGGCGTGCGCTAGAGGAAGACGTGCTTAATAATGAAACACTTAAGAATATGTGGGAGAATGGAGATGTGGGTGCTGCTGAGGATTTTGCTAAAAAGCATATTTTTGATAAACCAAAATATTTCCTTAATCTCGACAAGATTCGCAGGCTTTTTAATGTTGATCGCAGGATTACAGTTAAAGAATTCCTAGAAGTAGCTTTTGGTAATAAAGACAAGTTCGAGATGAAGGACAGCTTGCTAGAGTCTGAGTGGGAAAGATTTATGGAAATAAATCCAGTCGACCAGGCGCACTTCGCAGTAGTAAAGACATTCTTTAAGGCGTATATAACAGATGAAAAGGTTCGTGAGATCATAAAGAGCAGGCAAACCGCTCGCTTCAATACGGAATCATCCTTCAACTTCGAAGAATACCAACAGTTAAACGGCTATAAGACAATCGTTCCTCAATATATAAATGATTACGCTTATCAATTAACTAATCTATAACAACATGGAAAAAGAACGGCTAAATGAATTATTAAAGAATTTAGTTTCACTTCCGAACGAAACTGAGTTCGTAGAATTTAAAGAAAGCAATTATTCCCCAACAGTAATAGGGGAGAGGATATCTGCATTATCAAACTCAGCGAATTTACATGATAAAAAGAAAGCATATCTGGTTTTTGGTGTTAATGATGGCAATCATGATATTGTTGGTACCTCTTTTTATCCAGGCAAAGAGAAGGAAGGCAATGAATTAATTGAAATCTGGCTATCTATTAGCTTAAGTCCACGAATTGATTTTATTGTTCATCAATTTGAGTATGAGAATAAAAACATTGTCATTTTTGAAATTCCACCTGCTTTAAATCAGCCAGTCAGATTTAAAGGAATCTCTTATATTCGAGTTGGCTCTGCTACTGTAAGGCTTAGTGAGAGTCCAGATAAAGAAGCTAAGATTTGGAATAACATAAATAATTTAAATTTTGAAAAAGGTATAGCAAAAGAGGATCTATCTGTCACAGAGGTACTAAATTTACTAGATTATTCGAAGTATTTTTCTCTTACAAAACAAGATGTTCCGAGCGAAACAAGTAAGTTTACTGAAAAAATGGCTCAACATGGTTTAGTTAAGAAAGTATTTGAAAACAGTTATGATATTACGAATATGGGAGCTATCTTATTCGCTAAAGATTTAAATAATTTCCCGACAATAAAAAGAAAATCTGTAAGGGTTGTAATTTATAAAGGTAATACAAGAGTTAATAGGGAGAAGGAGCAGGAGGGGAAGCTTGGGTATGCATTAGCTTTTGAGAATTTACTTGATTATATAAACGACAAATTACCGCATAATGAAGAAATTTCTAAAGCATTAAGGAGGGACGTGAAAACGTATCCAGAAGTTGCTATTCGTGAATTTGTTGCTAATGCTCTTATTCATCAAGATCTTTCAATTTCTGGCGCTGGTCCCATGATAGAAATATTTAATGATAGGATTGAAATAACTAATACAGGAGAACCATTAATCGACACGGATAGGTTCATTGACCACCCGCCTCGTTCTAGAAATGAAGATATTGCTGCATTTATGAGGCAGATTGGAGTTTGCGAAGAGGGAGGGACTGGAATTGATAGAGCATTGACTAATATCGCCTTATATCAATTACCAGCCCCTAGCTTTGAAAAATATGATAATTTTACGAGGGTTACTATGTACGCCCACAAAGACTTAAGAAAAATGACCACAGACGATAAAGTACGAGCATGTTTTCAGCACTGTGTTCTGAGATATGTAGAAAAATTACGAATGACAAATACAACCCTTAGAGAGAGGCTTGGTATTGGGGAGAAAAATTATCCAGCAGCTTCGGCCATTATTAGGGAGACAATAAAAAAAGGCTTCATAAAAGAATCTGAAAAGCCAAAAGAGTATGTTCCAATTTGGGCATAATAGCATGTAGTAAATTAACGCATTTTTTATTATAATACAGGAAAAATGTTGTATTTAAAGCAAAAAATGATGTAGTGG
>JAQWEU010000062.1:0-408 GCA_028704755.1 Minisyncoccota bacterium
AGAGCGGTCTCAATGGAGCTACTGCATATTGCTATTCCATCTGGGGATACAATAATAGCAAGGCCATGTATTCTGATTCCTATGCCACTGTCTGCAATTCCACTACTGATCCTTCCAGTCAGACCCTTCTCAAGGCCATCAATGACTTCAAAGGCACAGGAGACGGGGACAAGGTAGCTAGTACAGGCTATGCCAATATCCCAGTCGAATACTTAGAGGTTGATAGTTCTACTCACTACACTACTAGTACTAATCTCGGCAGCACTACTGCAGACGAGAGGATGCTCGCTGTCCGTTACAATGGTGACGTCCTGATCGATGCCGGAGTCACTCTGACTCCAGCAGCAAGGAAGCGTGGCATGTTCATGTATGTCGATGGAGCTCTGACAGTTAATGGAGCGATATCGA
>JAQWEU010000062.1:508-4472 GCA_028704755.1 Minisyncoccota bacterium
GATAATATATGCCAAGACAATAGTTGTCGCTTCGACAGGTAGTGTGCAGGCTAATGGAACAGGTGGTTCTTACTGCGGTACGATGAATGCAGCTGGTACTCCAGGAACTGGAGGTGGTTCAGTCAATGTCTTCTATCAGAACACGCTTACGAACAGTGGATCAATAGTTGCCAATGGAGGTGGAGGCGCAGGGGGAGAGTGTTGCTATGGAGAAGCTGGAGGTGCGGGAACTGTTCGTAATCCTAAGTCTAATCCGTATCAATTACCAAGTATTTCAATAAATACTCCTTACAATGTAAATGAACAAACTGCTAATATCGATGTTACTATTAGTGATGATTATGGAAAAGGAAATTCTACTATCCTTCTTGAATGGGGTAACGATATGATAGGTAATTATACCTATTCAACTTCGCTCACTAACAAAGGAATAGGAACATATACTATGACCATGGATAAGCTTGATCAATTGCCTCAATCCAAGACATATTACCGAATCACTGTCACTAATAGTGAGGGAGGATCCTCTCCTGCCATCGGAAATTTCCAAGTTCAGAAGTCACTCTTAACAGGAGTACGATCCTTAAACGGTACTGGTAGTGGAGACAAATCTATTGCGACAGCTTACGCTACTATCCCAATTGAGTACGTAGAAGTGAATGGCTCTACTCATTATACTGCATCTACTAGTTTAGGTAATGCTACTGCCGATGCTTCTATGCTCGCTGTCCGTTACAATGGTGACGTCCTGATCGATGCCGGAGTCACTCTGACTCCAGCAGCAAGGAAGCGTGGCATGTTCATGTATGTCGATGGAGCTCTGACAGTTAATGGAGCGATATCGATGACGACCAAAGGAGCATCTGGTGTAGCAGGTGACAGGATACTTGTCTTGACCGAGTCAGGTACTAGTTATGAGATTCCAGCAGCAGGAATTAGCGGAGGCAATGGACAGACAGGTAAAGGAGGTAACAGGCCAGCTGGTGGTTGTTGTGGATATGCCTCTGGTTACAATGGAACTTCCTATAGTGGAGGAATCGGTTACCCAGGAACTTGTGGTGGAACTTTTTATGGCGGAGGTCTATTGATAATATATGCCAAGACAATAGTTGTCGCTTCGACAGGTAGTGTGCAGGCTAATGGAACAGGTGGTTCTTACTGCGGTACGATGAATGCAGCTGGTACTCCAGGAACTGGAGGTGGTTCAGTCAATATCTTCTATCAGAACACGCTTACGAACAGTGGATCAATAGTTGCCAATGGAGGTGGAGGCGCAGGGGGAGAGTGTTGCTATGGAGAAGCTGGAGGTGCGGGAACTGTTAGATCTATAAAAGTATCAAATTAGTCTTGGTTGAGTTCCTCATGGGTTTGTAAAACTTTGTGGCTATAGCCCTGAGTATGAGTTATCTTCTCATGCTCAAGGTTATTTCCTCATAGAGCCCCAATCATATATCTTTTTTGAGCAGGTAAAGCATCTTCATAGTTATTAATTTTGAAAAGCATAATTAGTTTATGCTTTCTTTTTATTAAAAATTCATTGTCCTTACATACTACCTTGCATAAAACAGTAGTATGTGATAACATTAGAAAAAAATAAGTAATAATTTATGAACCAAGAAGAATTTAATAAATTACTTGAGAACACTCAGGTACAGATGAGGAAGGGGATATTGGAATTCGCGATCCTCTTACTGATCAATAAGGGTAAGATATACGCCAATGATATCCTTAAGAGATTGAAGGATACTAATTTGTTAGTAGTTGAGGGTACTATTTATCCGTTGCTTTCAAGATTGAAGAATTCTGAATTGATAGAATATACCTGGGAAGAATCAAAATCAGGCCCGCCAAGGAAATACTATGTAATTACGGAAAAAGGGAAGACCTTCTTATCAGAATGTAATTCACAATGGGAAGCCTTAGAAAAAGTCATACATCTTTTCAAAAAATAATTATAAAAATATGAAAAAAATAACATCAATAGATTTAGGAAGCCTTTCTTTTTCAATTGAAGAAGACGCTTACCACAAGCTCAAGGATTATCTTGAGAACGTAAAGAGCCGTATCGGTAATGGAGCAGACAAGGAAGAGGTGATGCTCGACATAGAGATAGGGATGGCTGAGAAATTAAAAGAAAGATTAGTTTCTCCGAAGGAGATAATAAATATCAAGGATATAGATGACCTTATACTAATAATGGGCAATCCAGAAGAATTTGATCCTGATAATAAGCCTGAGGAAAAGGAAGAAGATATCAAGACTGAAACAATAAAGAAACTCTATAGGAACCCAGACGATATGATCATCGGAGGTGTCTGCGGAGGAATCGGAGCATACTTTTCGATTGATCCAGTATTCATACGTATACTTTTCATAATCCTGTTCTTCAGCGGAGGAATCGGATTGCCAGCATATGTCATCCTTTGGATAATAATACCGATGGCTGAGACAAAAGCCCAGAAATTCCAGATGAAAGGAAGTCCCTTGAATATCAGTACTATAGAGCAATCACATAAGGATAGTAAGGAAGATCAAAAGGATGGATCCATATCTTCTTTCATAAATAATATCATGAAGGGGTGTGTGGGCATAGTCAGGAGATTGATAGGTTTCATGGGTCCCATCTTCAGATTCTGTTTCTCGATCATGATGATAGGAGTTTCCTTATCCATGGTAGCGGCACTGATAATTCTTATCGGGACGATTATATCGTATGCTAATAGCGATTACTATTTCGGGAATATTCCTATCAGCGAGATAATGTCCATGGTACCATCTTTTCCTATCATGTTTTTTACCTTTTTTGCCTTAGTAATTCCACTATTATTCCTTATCATCGTAGGACTTTCATTGATCACCAGGAAGAAGTTGCTCAATCTGATGGCTATTTCCATATTCGTTGCCGCTTGGATGATCAGTTGTTCAGTCTTGGCTATATTAGGTATCAGATATTTTCCAGACCTGATGAATAAATTTGAAAATACCCAAGCGCTTCAGACAATAGAAAAAACAATCGAAGTGGGGAAGATTACTGCAATCGATTATTCAGGATGGGAAACTAAGGTCATCCTAGAAAAGGGAAATTCTTCCTCGATAAGAATAGTAGGAAGATCAGTAGATTTGCAGTATTTTTCTTATGAGAATGTTGAGGGCAGATTGAAATTGGCTATGAATAAGAGAGAGAATGATAAGAAATGTATAGGGTGCCATCAGAACACTGTCAGAGTAATAATCACTTCTCCAGATGTGAAGGAGGTCAGATTAAGCGATAGCAACTTAGAAGTCAATGACCCAGAAATCAAGAGCCTATCCATTGAAAGTAGTGACAGTAGCATAAATATTATTAGCAATTTAGGGAAAATCATTTTCAAGAGCCAAGGCGATCGCATAAGCATCGGGAATGATATCAGTGATATTGAAGGAGAAATGAATGGTTCAGAAGTTATTTTTTCTGGAAAAGCGGATAAGGTCAAGCTTCTTCTCAATGATTCTACCTTTAATGGCTTTGTCAGTTCTTTGAAGGATTCCGAGCTTCTGCTCAAGAACAATTCATGGATGGTATCATCTTTTGAGAATGATCCAGTTGTCGATATTGATAAGAGTAGCGGACTATATTATATGATTGGAAACGATAAGGAGGTCATGAATTTATCAGGTGGACTATTGGTAAGGATGAAAGAAATATCATCTATCGATTTCGTAAAGAATGAGGATGCTAGTAATTACTTCAAATTCAACGAGCGATATTATATTATTGAGAACAAGGAGACAGATGATCAGATTTACCAGGAGTATAGGAAGAACATAAGGAATAACTTCTAAGGATATTATTCTAAGGAATAGGTACGGAAAAAGCCGTACCTATTTTTATATCAATCAAATTGCTAGGCCGAGATTAGTTTGGTATAATGTAGTCAATATAATAATTAAAAAATTAAATGAATATAAATAAATATATAATCTT
>JAQWEU010000019.1 GCA_028704755.1 Minisyncoccota bacterium
TTATCCGATACAATCTGATTCTCTGTTCTCGTTCACATTATTCTTTTCCTTGTTATTCTTAGCAATGAATGTTTTTGATGATGAGAAGGAGAGGATAAGGGCTTATAAGTTCTTTTCCTTCGGTGCCTTATCCTTAGTTTTTGTATATCTTTTCCAGATCGGTATCGGATCAACAAAAGGAATTGAAATGATACTTCCCAATAGTGAGGAGTCAGCAATCATCTTTTCATTAGGGTTAGTCTATATGATATTCAATATCTTCAAAGGGTTCAATCTTAAGGAGAAGAAGTCTACTATGAAGATGATTCTTTGGATAGTCTTTGCAACGGTATTCATATCGATGATCTATCTGATGGGAATCAAGCTAGCTTGGCTGTTGTCTGCTTTTGGGTCATTCTTCGTCTTTTGGAGATTCATGAAGAAGAGGAAGTATGATATCAATTCTCCTGAGCCTTTCATCGCATTCATCTTGATAATATTCTTCGTGGCTAATTTCTTATTGCCTTTGAACAGTCTGCCGATCCTGAAGCCTCTTTTTTCTGCTGAGCCAGCTCCTACTTTTTCTCAGAGTTACGATATTGTCAGCAAATCTCTTTCAACTAATCTTACTACTGCTGCCTTTGGAACAGGTCCGGCTTCTTTCCCTTATAATTTCTCTTTGAATAAGGATGATTCATTCCAGGATAAGGATATCGTCTTTACTCATCCATATAGTGCTTTCTTATTGATATTGAATGATTTTGGAATAGTCGGTGCTTTGGCATTCCTTTCTTTGGTGATTTATTTCTTGTACTATACTTTGAAGCTGTTGATGAAGCAGAGAAACGAGGAAAGAGATAGTGATGAGATATTATTCATTTCGCCTCTGTTCATGCTTTTCTATTCATTATTCTTCTATCGATTCTCATTCTTGATAATGGCGATATTCTTCTTATTCCTAGGGCTTTGGATATCGAGCAGGGAATATGGGAAGAGGGATTGTCTTGATCCAAAATTCGGCAAGGTAATCTTTTCACTGTTATTCGTCGGTCTTCTCGTGAATGCTTATTATTTCTATTTCCAATATTCTGCTGAGGTGAAATATCAGGAGGCTGTCATCGCTTCTGAGAAAAAGGAAGATCTTGATGTGGTCATTTCGAAAATAGAGAAGGCTGATGATTATTTCGTAAATAATGATCGCTTGATAGCTCTATCAAATCTTTATCTAGCGAAAGGAGCAAATATCTATAATGAATACCTGAATGAGTTCACTGAAAAGTCAGGGGATACTACTAAGAAGGATCAGGCTCTGAAATTCATCGATAAGGCAAAGGAGTATGCTGAGAAAGCGACCGTATATGATTCTCGTGACTATCGTTCTTGGCATAACTTAGCTTATGTCTATATGAATATCGAGAACGTTTCAGGAGATAAGAATGCTGACGTTATAGAGAATTATAAGAAGGCGGAAGAATTGGCACCTTCTAATTATGGAATCTATCTGGCACATGCCCAGAAGTTGGAAAATGACGGGGACTTGTTGGGAGCTCTTCAATTGTATAAGAAGGCTTATGAATTAAATCCTGACTATGAAGGTCTGAAGGGTTTTATCGATGCGATCGAGAACGAGTTGAATGGTGTTGATACGAATAATACTAATAACCAAACTGTAAATGGAAAATAGATTCCAAGAATTGAAAGATGTTTTCCCTGGAATGAAGAGCAATATTTCATTGAGGGATAATTCAACTTTTAAGATCGGGGGAATGGCAGATTATTTTTATGAGACAGGGGATAGCGAGGAATTAAAGTCAGTTATCAAGTTCTGCAAGGATAAGGGAATAGACTTTTCTGTCATCGGAGGCGGGAGCAATATATTATTCTCTGATAATGGATATCGAGGATTGGTCATCGTGTATAAGAATAGTTTTGGAAAGTTCGATCCTGTGTTCCAGGACGATGATAAAGTGTATCTGAAAATAGATGCTTCTGTCCTTTTGAGCGAAGCGGTAATAAAGATCTCGAATGCAGGTTATTCTGGTTTTGAATGGGCAGTGGGAATCCCTGGTACGATCGGAGGAGCGATAAATGGAAATGCTGGAGCTTTTGGAGGAAGTATTTCTGATAACATAATAGAAGTAAGTACTTATTCCGTGGGTGAGGGTGAGAAGGTCTTCTCGAAAGAGGAATGTGATTTCCGATATAGGTCAACCATATTCAAGAAGACGCAGAAGCATGTGATCCTGTCCGGGGTATTCAGTTTCGTGAAGGAGGATAATAGCAGTGTCCTTGCGAGAGTCAAGGCTAATATCCAAAAGAGGGCAGAGAAGCAGCCGAAACATTTCTCAGCTGGATCAATCTTCAAGAATTATGAGGGGAGGTGTAATAGGAAGCTCTATAAGAAGTATCCTGAATTAGAAAAGTTCTCTGAGAACGAGTTGGTGCCTGCTGGGTACTTGATTGACCGATGCAATCTCAAGGGGATGCGAATAGGTGATGCTCAGATAGACCAGAAAAATGGAAATTTTATTGTAAACGTCGGGAATGCAAAAGCTGATAACGTAGTCAAGCTGATCCATATAATAAAGAAAGAAGTCAATGATAGGTTCGGTATCCTTCTCGATGAGGAGATCAAATATATCGGTGAGTTCAAATAAATCCGTGAAAGCGGATTTTGTTTTTTTGAATCAATTGTCTTTATATAGTAAATTTGTTAAAATATAGTCGTAATAATCATTAGCCATAAATAAATGAAGATTTTTTTAAAAAAAGCAATCTGTTCCATTTTTGTTCTATGCGTCCTCTTAGGATTCGTCTCTTTTTCTGATGCGGCCACTACTAGTACTGATAAGGTCAATGGAGTGTGCAGCAAGAATTATAGTACTAAGACTTTTTCTTATAGTGATTTCTATTCGAATTGGGTCTTGAGAAAGGGTGCATCGTTCTGCAGTACGGGAACTGTCGATTATCAAGCTTTGAATTGCGTCAGCAGTTCTGCGACTAGTGATAAATGTTATTATAAGTGCAAAGGTGCACAGGGAGGGAAGACAGCGAGCTGTTATTTCAATCTGACTCGGGAGAGCCTTTGCGGGAATGCGATAAATAATTCTTTTTCAAGTACTCCCTCAAAAGATATATGTGTCAGCGGTTCTATTCCTTCGGTTGTAGAAGACAGGAAGAGTTCATGGCATTGGACATGCCGTAAGTATAATGGAATACTTGTTTCTTATTGTCTTAGTCCGAAAACTTGTTTCAAGAGCGGGGAGTTCGTTTCGGCAAATCAGAAATGTTGCGATGGTCTGAGCTTCTGTCCTACGAGTGATACTTCGACCGTGGGGTATTGCAGTGAGAAATGCATAGGGGAATGCAGTTCTTCTTATGAACCAGTGTGCGGAAAGGATGGACGGGATTATAATAATGAATGCATGGCAAGACGAAGCGGGACCCAGGCTGATTTCGAAGGTGAATGCAAATATAAAGGGGTGAAGTGCGGAGTGGCTAGTGAGAAGGCTGGCTATTCATTGACTGATCCAGCGAATCTTTGCAAGTATGGCAGGTCTTCTTTAGTGTCTGGCGAAGGTCCTTGGAGCTGGTTATGCCAAAGCGACAAGGGAGACGCTATGTATTGTCTTTCTGCAAAGAAAGGATCAACAGACGGCTCTTGTGGGGATAGTAATCTGAAAGTATTGAAACAGATTCCAACTACTGGTCTTTGCAAGAAAGGAACTGCTAGCAGTATCAAGGGAGATGTGGTCTGGAAATGGACTTGTGGTAGCGAGGGAGGAAAATTAGATTATTGTTATGCGGAGAGAGAGGGTTTTAAGGTGGATGGAATATGCAATTCTCCTCAAAGATTGACTTCTGGGTTCATCGCAATAAATAGTCTTTGCTCAGAAGGGATTCCTTCGGGTTTCGCATTCAGTAATGACCGATGGATATGGGAGTGCAAGGGTACGAACGGAGGGAAGATAGCTTCCTGTTCAGAAAAATACATATTTAATTCGTTTCTTGAGAAGTTTGAAAACGGAATTTGCGGAAGCATCAATGGGACGCGATCAGGTAAGGAGCCGGTAAGTGATTTCTGCAAGCAGGGAAGAATGAAGGATTTTTATTATGATTATAATTCAGGCAAGTGGATGTGGAAGTGTATCGGTTCTGGCAGTGGGGCGACTGTTAATTGTGAAGTGACTTATTCTGCTGATCTGATAAAGGCTGATGGCAGGTGCGGATCAGCTAGTAGTGAGCCATCAGAAAGGATGCCCTTGCAGAATCTTTGTACGAAAGGGAATCCTATGGCTGTGTCCGGAACTGGTCCTTGGTCCTGGACCTGTAAGGGTATAAGCGGAGGATCAGATGCGCGGTGTACTGCCAAAAGAGCAACCGCGACTAATGGATTGTGCGGACAAGCCTCAAAAGGTTCTTACATTTCAATCCCTACTGCAGACCTCTGCTCAGTCGGATTAGCTTCTTCGGTAACTGGAGATGGTCCGTGGTATTGGACCTGTTCTGGTTCTTACGGAGGTAAAGACGTCCAATGTTCGGGGAAGCTAGTAAGCGATCTGACTCCGAGAACGGAGACGGAGAAATATATGATGGTAGACCTATGGGTTGATAAGGATATGAAGAAGGGGATAAGAGTATCTGTTAAAGACTATGGAGTCAATGTCTTCATGGAGGCAAGTGCTGCTCCTTATAGGACTGGTGTGGGGCCGGAGAAGCAAGGTAATTATGAATTAGTAAAGGCCACTCCTGCTGATGGATGGACTGATGCATATTTCTATCTATTGCCAGAAGATAATAGGAAAGATACATTCTGTTTCGATGCATGGTATAAGATCGATTGGATGAATGGGAAGTTGAGCAATTCTTCACAGTTCTATTCGAAGTGCATAAAGCTATCGGTTGAAAGCTTTGTCGCTCCTGCTGGTCTGGATATCAAGCTCTATCCTGTTCTGAAAGGGGCGATAGTCCTGTCTCTCTGGACCGATAGCGATAATGCGAAGAAGAATCCTACTAATTATTCGACGATCATCATCAGGAACAAAGGGGTTGTTCCAATCGTTCCTGAAAAGAAGACAACTCTTTCTAATTCGGTCTTAGGGGATTGCAACCTTGATAATACCTGTCCTCAGTATGACCTAGTACTAGGGAATAATAACAAGAGGATTGTCACTTATCTGCCGAAAGGGAATTATTGCTATACAGCGTGGACAAGGTATTGCCAAGGATATTTTTGTGAGAACTCAACGAATAATCTTTATTGGTGCTTTGGGATAAAATAGTGATTGTAGAGTAAAAGGTATTTTTATGTTAAAATAAAAAGGTAACTAATATGGAAAATTGTATTTTTTGTAAAATCATAAAAGGGGAGATACCTTGTTATAAGGTATATGAGAACGATATGGTATTAGCTTTCTTGGATATCAATCCTGTCAATGAAGGACATGTATTAGTGATACCGAAGAAGCATCATAGGGATATCTTCGAAATAGAAGAGGAATATCTTTGCGAGGTTGTTAAGACTGCAAAGAAGATATCTTTGAAGATGAGGGAGTATGGAATTGACGGTGTCAATATATTCCAAGCAAATACTGAAGCAGGTGAACAGACCGTTTTCCATTATCATATGCATGTCATTCCAAGAAAGAAAGATGATGGAATCAATTTTTCCCGAGAAATGCTCCGACATCTGAAGAAGATGGATCCAGATCAATTCGAAAGCATGAGGAAGGCTTTAGAAATTTAATGTTCGTTTACTTATAAATAAGTTTGTGGTAATTAAATAGGAAAGAGTCATTATTTCGAAAGTAGTATAAAATAGTCAAAAAAAATGAATAAGAAAATCAATAAAAATAAGAAGGAGGCCATAAGAACTGAATCTGAACAAAAAGTGAAGGATAAAGTAAAAGTAGAAGATACTATTGTCCAAAAAGGAAAAGATGTAAAGGTTCTGAAAGATAATCTGAAGAAAAAGGTAATTGAAACTGACGATGAAGCATCAACGAAGAAGATAAGGATCAAAGTAATCGGAGTCGGGGGAGGGGGGAGCAATATCGTTTTTGAGTTATCGAAAAGATTGAAAGATTATTCTTCCCAGAAGATTGATTTCGTGGCAGCGAACACTGATAATCAGGCGCTCAATTCAATTTCCCGAAGCCTGAAGACTTTTTCATTCGGCAATAAAGTGACGAGCGGACTCGGATGTGGGAGCGATGTCTCAATGGGAGAAAGAGCTTCTCAAGAAGACTTGGAAAAGATAAAGGGTCTTTTTTCTGACAATAAGGATCTATATATAATCGTATCCTCTCTTGGAGGAGGCACTGGTACTGGCGCTGCGCCTGTTTTTTCCAGAGTTGCCAGCGAATTGAAATTACCGGTCATAAGCATCTTTACTCTGCCTTTCGTTTTCGAGGGGAGGAAGAAGAACGATGCAGCTAATCAGGCAATCGAGAAATTGAAGGAAGACGTCAATGCTTATATGGTGATGCCTAATGAGAAGATATTCTCTCTGAGCAAGGAGGAATTATCTTTTCCAGAAGCATTGAGCTTGTTGAACAATCATTTAGCAAATTGTCTCGAAGGCTTGTTCAGGACGATCTATAATCCTGGATTGATCAATATTGATTGGGCTGACATAAAGACGGTCCTCGAAGGAAATAAGAAGATCGCATATCTTGATGTAGTGAAGATCAAGAATACTCAGAACCTGGAAGAGTTCGCAAAGAACATATTGAAGAATCCTATTTTTGATTACAATTTTGAAAATGCTGATAATCTGATTTTCAACATAGAAAGTTCAAAGGACTTATCTTTGAATCTTCTTTCCCAGATAAGCGAGAAGATAAGTGTCCATGTCCCTAATGCAAGAATCATCTTCGGATTGACTCAGAATCCGAAATTGAGGAATGAAATACGGATAACGATCTTTTCGACTATTTCTGATTCGAAGAATTTGGAACAGAAAGAGCCAAAGGCTCTTGTGGCTAAGGCTAAGCCGATAATAAAAGATGGGGAATTGAGCCTGGTCATCGAACCGCATAAAAAGAAGGAAAAAAAAATTAAGAAGAAGAAAGAACCTGCTGTTGTTGAGAAGGTAGTAGAAGAGAAAAAAGAAGAAAAGAAAGTTGGGGAAAAGAAAGAGGATTTGGATATTGTCTCATTGCTCGATGAAGATGTAAAGATTGAAAATTCCTTGAGCGATGATGGAGAATTGTTCGATGATGAAGACGAGGGAGAAGTATCCAATCTAGAAGAAGAAAAGATCATAAGGAGAAATGCTCTTGAGACAAAAGAAATGGAGAGGCTCGAGAGGGAACAGGAAGATAATAAGGAAAAGATGTTCGATATTCCTGCTTTCATGAGAAAAGAAAAAGATAAAAAAAATAAAAAGTAATATGAATTCAGAAGTAAAAAAAGCAATATTTCCAATAGCAGGAATGGGGACAAGGTTTTTACCTCTGTCAAAGATTATTTCTAAAGAATTGATTCCATTAGTCGATAAGCCCTTGGTCCAATATTCTGTCCAAGAGGCATATGATTCTGGCATTGAAAAAATAGAATTCGTGACCAGGACCAAGCAGAAAGAAGCTCTGGATTATTTCTCACGAAATGAGAAACTTGAACAGTTGTTGATCGATAGGAATAAGAAGGAGGAACTAGATCTTTTGAGAAGCGTGGATTTCGATATCGAATTCTCTTCTTCTATCCAGAAAAAAGCTTCGGGTGATGCTAATGCTATTTATCAATCATTGAAGTTCGTCGGAGATGAGCCATGCGGAGTATTCTTCTGTGACGATATAATCTATTCCCAAGAGCCTGGATTAGCACAGCTGATAGAAGTCTATAAGAATTGTCAGAGACCTGTCCTGGCCCTGAAGAGATTGCCAGTTGATAAGCTCAGTGGATATGGAGTGATCGATGGCGAGAAGATCGCTAATGGATTCTATAAAGTAAGGAGAGTAGCACAGAAACCTCGCGCAGGAGAAGCACCTTCTGATTTAGCCATAATGGGAAGGATGATCCTGACTCCTGATGTCTTTGATTATCTTACTAAGAATAAGGCTTTATTGCAGAAGGATTGTTCAATCACTCAGATATTAGGGATGATGGCTGAAGAGGGGAAGCCGGTCTATGGGTATGAGATAAAGGGAGAATGGCTCGAGTGCGGAACCCGTTCCTTATGGCTCAAGTCATTTTTAACATTGTTATTGGATAATCCTGAATTCGGTCCTGAGATTAAGCAATTCTTAAAGAACCATAAAATATAATGATTTACGACGTAATAATAATCGGACTTGGGCCTGCTGGAATTTCGGCAGGGATATATGCTCATAGGCAGAATCTAGAGTGTCTTCTGATAGGGAAGTCTTTCGGTGGACAGATGGTCAGCAAGGCTGTCGACATAGAGAATTATCCTGGCTTCAATAAGATATCTGGTTTTGACCTGGTTGAGAAGATGATAGACCAATTGAAGGAGAAGGGGATAGAATATCTTGAAGATAAGGTGGTAAGCATTGTGAAGAATGAGTATTTTGAGATCGAATTGGATTCAGGAAAAAAATTCCAGAGCAAGGTAGTCATAGTCTGTACTGGAGCGGAGCCAAGGAGATTGTCAATCGAAGGTGAGAAAGAATTCTTAGGCAAAGGAGTGAGCTATTGTACTACTTGTGATGGTCCATTGTTCAGGAATAAGGATGTAGCAATAATCGGAGGGGGAGATGCGGGATTCGAGGCTGCAAGATTCTTTTCTAAATATGCGAATAAGATATATGTGATTGAGAGAGGGAAGGATTTCATAGCTTCTTCAAAGAACCAGGAAATAGTAAGATCTTTTTATCCAAAGATCGAGACCTTGCTTGAGACAGATGTGATACGGATCATAGGTGATAGTTTCGTGAAGGGGATAGAGTGCAGCAAGAATAATGAAGCATTGTCCTTGAAGGTTGAGGGAGTATTCGTACAGATAGGATATGTTCCTACGACAGGATTCTTGGGAGATCTAGTCGATATGAATGATAGGGGTGAGATCATCGTGGATAGAGAGACTTTGGAAACAAAGACTCCTGGGCTTTTTGCAGCAGGAGACGTCAATGATGGAAGGGTCAAGCAGATAGTAGTGGCGTGTAGCGATGGAGCTAGGGCCAGTGTCTATGCTTATAAGTATTTGAATAATAAATAACAAGGAAAAACAAAATGTCAAAGATCAAATCAATAAGAGCAAGAGAAATATTAGACTCAAGAGGTAATCCTACAGTGGAGGTCTGCTGCGAAACGGAAGATGGGGTGTTCGTTGACGGAGTTCCTTCAGGTGCTTCTACTGGAATGAAAGAAGCTTTAGAATTGAGGGATGATGATAATACTAGATATCAAGGAAAAGGAGTCCTCAAGGCAGTGGCTAATGTGAATGAAATAATCGCCCCACGTCTGATAGGAATGGATCCTACTGATCAAAAAGGAATAGATTCTATCATGGTGGAACTCGATGGAACAGAGAATAAGAGCAAGCTAGGAGCAAATGCAATATTGGGAGTCTCAATGGCAATCTGTAGGGCAGGAGCTAAGGCGAATAATATTCCTTTATACGGACATATAGCAGCTCTATCTGGAAACACTAATGAATTATTTTTACCAAGAGCAGGATTCAATATCATAAACGGAGGAGCCCATGCTGGAACGAAATTAGATTTCCAGGAGTTCATGATTGTTCCGAATACAGGGACTTTCAAAGAAAATCTAAGAATCGCTTCAGAGACTTATCAATTATTGAAGACTTTCATAAAGAACAATTACTCGAGTGCGGCAATCAATGTGGGAGATGAAGGAGGATTCGCTCCTCCGATAGAATTGCCGGACATCGTTCTAGCTTCGATCATGAAGTCAGTAGAGGACCATGAAAACCTGAAGTTCGGAATCGTGATGGATGTCGCTGCTTCACAATTCTATAAGGAAGGAGTCTATGTGACGAAAATGGGAGCATTCAGCAGTGAGGAATTACTTAATTATTATGAAGTCCTGATGAAGCAATATCCGATAATCGGAATAGAGGATCCTTTTGCAGAAGATGATTGGGATGGGTTCAGAGAGCTTACTGCAAAGTATGGAGATAAGATAGTGATAATAGGAGATGACTTATTGGTGACTAATCCTAGGATAATAAAAGAAGCAAAAGAGAAAGAGGCTTGTAATAATTCTTTATTGAAGATAAATCAAATAGGTTCTATTTCTGAGACTATCGAAGCTGCTAATCTAGCAAAATCATTTGGTTGGACAAGGATGGTCTCTCACAGATCAGGAGAGACGATCGATGATTTCATTGCTGACTTGGTAGTCGGTATCGGAGGAGAGTTCATCAAATCAGGAGCACCGGCAAGAGGGGAGAGATTGGCAAAATATAATAGGTTGCTTAAAATAGAAGAAGAATTAAATAATAATTAAATCTTAAAAGTATGGCAAAAATACGATTATTTACAACTCCAGTCTGTCCTTATTGCATGACTCTGAAAAGATTCTTGAAGGAGAAGAATGTCGAATTCGAGGAAATCGATGTAACAGAAGACCTAGAGGCTCAAGACGAGATGATAAAAAAGACTGATCAGTCAACTGTACCAGTCCTAGCCATTGATGAAGAATTCATTGTGGGTTTCGATAGGAAAGTGATAGTCGAGAAATTAGGTTTAGAAGATTAACGTGGAATCCGGCTCTTATGGGTCGGATTTTTTAATTTGCATTTTCATAAATCAGGCGGTATAATAAAATAGTCCTTTTAAAACTGCTTGTTCCAAAAGCTGTTTTTTTATGGGATCACTGGAGTTGTCATGATGCAAGTAAAAATGAGAAGAAATGAAGATCATTTGATCAAAAATGCCTATGGGATGTCTGGAGTAAGACAAGAAGATGTTGCCAGTGCAAAACTTATTCTTATAAATCGAGCCCAGACTCCTATGGAATTATTGGAAGCATATTTCTTGATCCGTAATGAGAGAGAATTGGAAATCATTTTTTTCAATAGACTAAGGTCTTTTGATTTCAATAAAGAACAGTGGAAATTTATCCTGGATAATAGCAGCAGGTTCGGTCTGTTGAATCTGAGAGAGTATGCAGAAGAGAAGTTCTATTAAGAAATACCAAACAAATCTTGTTTGGTTTTTTATTCTATAATCTTTAGCTTGAAAGGAGAGGATGTAATCTTGATCGTAAAAAAAAGAAAGGCTAAGCCTTTTTATTTTTTCCATTTCCATATTCTTTTATGACAATTTTGATATTCTTTCTTGCTTCCGTCCTTGTCCTGGAGTTCCTTATGATGTTCGTCTGCTGGAGGGCGATATGTGAAGAATATTTTCCTGATAAAAATTCTTCAAGCGTCCTGCTGTAAATCTCTGGATGCTGCTTAAGGAAATAGTTCTCTTTCTCAGTAATCTTTTTTTCTAGGGCATTATGACAATTTTCACAGATCATAATGCTTTCGTCATTTTCTTTCCCTCTTCCCCAAACTGCTCTTCTCCAAATATGATGTTTCGTCAGATTATCGAACCACAGTTTACATATGGGGCATTGTCCAGATCGTTCCATTTTTTTCACCAAGGGACTTTTTCCATATTAGTCCTTTTTTTTCTTAAGTCAAGAATCAGAGAGCAAGGTATCTGAAAATGCACCAGAAGTGACATAGTGTTCCGAGTAAGACGAAGATGTGGAATATTTCGTGGAAGCCGAAACCTTTCATCGGGTTAGGTTTTTTTATGGCATATATGACTGCCCCAATCGTATAGAACAATCCTCCAGCAAGTATCCATAGGACTCCATCTAGGGATATTGTCTTATATAATGGATAGATGAGGAAAACACTGATCCATCCCATGAGTATATATATACCAGTCGCTCCCCAGCGTGGCATCTTGGACCAGAACTTCTTGAAGAAAACAGTCGATATTCCTCCTGCAGCTAATATCCAAATTACGATGACGCTTATTATTCCGAATAATCCTTTGATGCCGATCAAGCATAGTGGGGTATAGGTGCCGGCGATCAAGATATAAATCATTGCATGATCAATCTTTCTGAATATATCAACTTCTTCAGCTTTTTTTCCGAAGAGGTGATATAGTCCGCTTGAGAAATATAGCAATATCATACTTAGTCCGAAAATTGCAAAAGGAGTAATCTTTTCTATTTGTTGATTTTGAACAGAAATTACTATCAAGGCAATCATTCCGATTATTGCGAGTATTCCTCCTATCAAGTGGGAGTATCCGCTTACTGGATCTTTTATTTTCATATTATTTAGTTATTTATTATTCTTAGATTATACTGCTAATATATTTTTTTGTCATTTATGGCTTTTGATTATTTATGAGATGCGTGTTTTGTATTGTAATTTGGAAATGAACTGTGGTATTATTATGATAACATATAATTAATTAATAACTATTAAATAAGTATGATAAAAATCATTAATAAGTGCTTGTTATTTGGTTTAATTTTTTTGAATTTTTTTATCTTTAATTCAGTTAGTGCTAGTTGTTCATTTTTTGGTCAGACTATTCCTAATGATAGTACGATTGTTGTAAATGAGGATACTTTATGGTGTGATAATTATGGGAGTATTTGGACGAATGTCCGATCATCTGGGTCAGATTGGAATAATGCAATTTTGCTTTGTCAGAATTTGAGTTATGCTGGATATGGAGCAACTTCTTGGATATTACCTTTTGCAGATGAGCTTTCTCAATGTGCTGCTACTTCTTCTTGCTTTAATTCTAGTCCAAGTGGTAATTATTGGTCTTCAACAAAATGTACAGAAACTATACCTAAAGTTACTGCGATTAGTCGTTGGGATAGTGGTCAAGGGTGTAGGTCTAGGACTGAGGGTAATTATGTTCGTTGTCGATTAGCCCCTTATGTTGATGGTGCTTGTGGTCCTGCTGCAAGAACATATGGAAGGTCAATGACTGCATATTCTGGAGCTCAATGTTCAGCAGGTTTTCCATCAAATACTACTTTTCCTGATGCAGGAGGTTTTTCTTTTTGGACGTGTAGTGGTATTAATGGCGGGAAGACGAGCGTTACATGTTCTGCTTATAGGGATACTAGGCCTTGTGTTCTTTCAGATGATTATAATAAGAATATGGTGATCAATGGAGATAGGGTATGGTGTGATAATTTTGGAAATACTTGGACTAGAACTTTTCCGACTCATGTACCTTGGGATGATGCTTTTGCTGTTTGTAGCAGTTTGACATATGGAGGATATGGTGCGGGATCTTGGACTTTGCCTTCGTATAATGATTCATATAATTGTTTTTATGGGGGTGGATGTGGTAAGGCAGAAACTTTGGGAATTCAGTTCTGGCTTTCGGATGCTAAATACTATAAATCTGAGTGGGGATATTGGTATGCACTTTCTATGGCCTTTGATGGTCCTGGTGGATTTTCACGGAGAGAGAATTTTATTACTAGTACGGGTAACGATATTCGTTGCATGTTTAAAGCGCCGATTTCTGTTAATGGAGTGTGTGGTTCTGCTAGTGCTAATTTATTTACAACTACACCAACTACAAATCTTTGTGTTTATGGAACTGCTAGTAGTATTTCTGGGTCTGGTCCTTGGACTTGGACTTGTTCTGGGTCAAATGGTGGAACTACTGCTTCTTGTGCTGCTCATGTCAAAGGAGCTTGTGGCTTATCTGATGGGGGGACGTTTATTACTGTTCCAGCGACTGGATTGTGTGCTATAGGTACTTCTTCTCCTGTAAATATTTCTGGTACGAACATATCATGGTATTGTAATGGAACAAATTTTTCAGTTACATCTGATGATTCTTCTTGTTCGGCATTACTTAAGGTTGATGGAGTTTGCGGATCTGCCAATGGAGGGAGTTCAGTCGATATTCCAACAACTGGACTATGTAATATTGGAAATGCAAGTGTTGTTAGTGTATCGGGTAACGCATTCAATTGGACTTGTAGTGGAGTGAATGGGGGAGTAGCAAAAGCATGCTCATCTGTAAAAGTTCCTCCTGCTTGTGGATCAGCTAATGGTGGTGCTTTTGCTGACGCACCTACTACGGGATTATGCTCTCAAGGAACTCCAGGAAAATCTGATTGGTTTGACAGCACCTACTTACGAAGAAAAGCTATCAGCATTTCTAATCCTTCTGGAGCAGCTCTATCGGACTATCAAATAAAAACTGTAGTAGCTTATGATTCAGATATGCAGGCTGATTTCGATGACTTGAGATTCACTGCTTCTGATGGAAAGACTCAATTAGGCTATTGGATAGAATCAAAGACAGATTCTTCCACTGCTACAGTGTGGGTGAAGGTCCCTAGTATTCCTACAACAGGAACCATTATTTATATGTATTATGGAAACAGTGTTGTCGCTACTACTAGTAATGGAAGCACTACTTTCATAATGCAGGACGAGTTCAACGGATCCACACTTGCTTCTGGTTGGACAAATAACGGCTTAGCCTCAGCCGCTGTTACAGGAGGATATCTAGATATTCTAGCTAATGCAAGCACATGGTCAACTGGTACAGGCTTGAATTATTCAGGTCTGAATATTACGGGTAATTTCGAATTAGTTAGTAATATTTCCTGGTATGCAGGAAGCAGTGATTTGGCAGAGGTATATCTTGGACTGAACGGTTCTGCTGTCTATGGAGGAATGAATGATCCTTGGGCAGATTCTAATGGATTATATTTTGCTTCATGCAGTACTTCTACATGGACTAGTGGGGGAGCTAATACTGCTCCTGGAACTGGATCTTTTGGATTGAAGATAACGAGAATAGGAAGCACTGTAAATGTTTATCAAGATGGTGTGTTGAGATGTACTGGAACCTATTCTAATCCTATTACTAGTATTCATCTGAATAATACACGATATCAAGGGTATGCTGGAAAAACGGCTAGATTCTATAATGTTCAGGTAAGAAGTTTTGCATCTGCTGAGCCAGTTGTTTCTTTTGGAGCAGAAGATACGAGTAATACATTTTCTGTCACTGGCCCATGGGAATGGTATTGCATAGGAGGAGGGATTAGTAGTAGTAAGTGTACTGCAACACAGGTACCGCCTGCTTGCGGAACCGCTAATGGCGGAGTGTTTGCTTCAGCACCTACTACAGGACTATGCTCTCAAGGAATTCCAGGAAAATCTGATTGGTTGGATAATTCTTATTCAAGAAGAAAAATGATTACTATTACTAATCCTTCTGGAACAGCCTTGTCTAATTATCAAGTCAAAACCGTGGTAGCCTATGATTCAGACATGCAGGCTGATTTCGATGACTTACGATTTACATCTTCTGATGGGAAGACTCAATTAGGCTATTGGATAGAGTCAAAGACAGATTCTTCCACTGCTAAAGTGTGGGTGAAAGTCCCTAGTGTTCCAGCAGCAGGAACTACTATCTATATGTACTATGGAAATAGTACTGTCACTACTACTAGCAATGGAAACAATACTTTCGTCCTATTCGATGATTTCAATGGAGCTTCGATAGATACTGCTAAGTGGGCAGAAATAGACAGCTCAGGAAATATAAATCAGACAGGAGGAACATTGAGAATAAACAATGGGCCAATCAATTGGGGAAATACTGGAATATATTCAGTCAATAACATACCTAGGTCATCGTTAGTGATCGAAGGAAAGTATATGAATAATTGTACTGCAGGATCGTACTATAGGGATACTACTATGTTATGGATGAAGGATACTACTACTGACCTGAATTATCCTGCATTTACAAATGCATTCTATGTCGTCTGGAACAATAATTCTTTCTATTGGACAATATATGAGAGCGGTACGAATATCGCTGGGTCAGGAGCCCTTAGTTGCAATGCTCAATACAGGATAAGGCAGATAGTGAAACCAGCTGGAGGAGCTATCACTCAATTGAGCAGTGACAATGGAAATACTTGGTCAACTGTTAGAGATTCAAGCAATTATGCTGGAGCTATAAAAGTCGGGTTCACTCATTACGATGGGGGAGTAGTGTTCATTGATGACCTGACTGTTCGTAATTATGTCAGTAGTGAACCAGTGGCTAATGTCGGAGCTGAAGAAGCTAATGTCACTACTCTTCCTGCTGCCGGTCCATGGGAATGGTATTGCATAGGAGGAGGGATTAGTAGTAGTAAGTGTATTGCAACACAATCTGCTGCTTTAGATGCAGTCATTGTTTCGAATACTATTCCTACGACCATGGAAGCTGGTAAATCATATTCAGTGAACATAGTAGTAAGGAATACTGGGTCAGAGGCATGGGTAGGAGGCAATGTAGGAGCAAGCAATTCATTCCCATTAGGAGGAGTGGGTGATGGAGCTCTTGATTCTGGTAAGTTCGGATTATCCAGATTCTATATCCCAACAGGAACTACTATAAATAATGGAGGACAATTTACATTCAGCTTTACTATGACTGCTCCAGCTACTGCTGGAACATATAATCCTCAGTACAGGATGGTGAAAGAAAGTGTTGCTTGGTTCGGACAAACACATTCTTCTACGATAACCGTAATAGTCAACGGAGCTTGTGGTACCAATGCTACGACATTCACTACTGCCCAGACTTCTTACGCCGGTACCTTCTGTGCCAGCGGAACTACTGTCCCAGCTACTCCTGCTTTCCCATCTTTAGGAGGAACAGTCTATTGGGCATGTTCAGGAATCAACGGAGGAACCTCGACTAATTTATGTAATGCAAAGAGAGCTCAGAATGCTACTTGTCCTGCAGTAGGAAACTACCTGACTGCTCCTACTCCTACATGTACAATCGGAACACCTGGAACCATTTCCGGAACAGGACCATGGACATGGACTTGTACTGGAATCAACGGAGGAACCAATGCATCGTGCTCTGCCAACAAGACGATCAACGGAGCTTGTGGTACTAATGCTACGACATTCACTACTGCCCAGACTGCTTACGCCGGTACCTTCTGTGCCAGCGGAACCACTGTCCCAGCTACTCCTGCTTTCCCTGGACTAGGAGCCAGCATCACTTGGGCATGTAATGGAATCAATGGAGGAACATCAATTTCTAATTGTAGTGCAGTTCGAGCAAATCCTATCACAGCAACTAGCTTTATGAATCCATTCGATTATGCTGATGCTACTACTACTGAAGCCAAGGAACAATGTCTATGGTGCGATTACTACTACAAGGCTACTACTGATGAGACTACTGTAGCTGGAAAGAGAGGAACAGGATTAGACTTCGGATTCACTTACAGTGATCAGACTCTTGGAACATTGTCCAGTTATACATATGCACTTACAGCTATTCCTACTATTGATCCAGATACTGTCCCTGCCGCAAGCAAGATACAGGGAACTGTCAATGGGCTATCAGTAGGTAATGGAAGTTCAGTGAGAATACAAGGATTCTCAATGACTACAGGAGCCATGAATTCTACATTGAAGCAGATACCTTACAGCGGAGGAAAGACGTATGACCTATGGGTGAAGCTAACCAATAATTCTGGACAGACATCCCAATGGATCAAATCGAACAAGCCATTCACTGTCACTGACCACAAATGGCCAAAAGTATCCATGACTTCGAATGAGATATTGGTCAATGGATATACCCAGTTCTGTTCTACTGCCAAGGCTCCTTACAACAGTGTAAAGGATCCTTGCCAAGACCTATGCTGGATCAAGGCATCCACCCAACCAGGAGTGACTGATCAGGAATTCAGTTTCACTAACCAGACACTGCAAGCCCAGCAACTGCAATCATCGTCATGGAAATGTAGCGTATGCTATGATACTAATAATCAGGCCATACTGTGTCAGAACGCTACAAAGAAGGCAGGGGAAACAAGCAACTTCAACTGGAACGTAGAAGACCCTCTTGCTACCAATCCTCCTTATTTCCCGACTTTCACCGCAGAAAGCATACCTAATTGGTGGAGGTACGGAACGGGGGAGACCAATGGAACCAATATCGGAAATCCGGTCATCCAATTCAGGGAAAGTATCACGAGCAAGGCAGTAGCTAAACTGAAAGTGTACGGTTCTGAGTGTCCTCTCCAAGCTGGACTCAATTCCAAGACCATCAGGCCTATATGGATAGAGAAGTAAGTTGATCAATGACAAGAAAGAATCCTTTTTGAGGATTCTTTTTTGTTATATAGGAGTATATTTCGTGTAAAGGCAATATGAAAATGTCCTACTTCCCAGCAATTTAGAAATGTCCTACTTTCTGATTATCAAGAGCTTCTCTTCTTCTGAAGGAAGCTCTTTTCCATGGATGTTCAGTAGAAGGTTTCCAGT
>JAQWEU010000063.1 GCA_028704755.1 Minisyncoccota bacterium
ATCCTAGTACTGCGGCCCTGTCTACGAGTTACATCTCCGGATGCGGAACCCTGTCCAATATGGCTTCTCCTGCCAATCTCACTTTCCCCACAGTAGCCTACAATTCCATCATCCTTAACTGGACACCAGGAACAGGTTCTACCAAGACCTACATAGTCAGGAAGCAAGGTTCTATTCCTACGAACAAGGATGATGGCACTGTTGTCTACAATGACAATGGCAATGCTTTCATCGATACAGGACTCACTGATTCTACCAACTACTGTTATGCTCTCTACGGTACTGATGGGAATGAGTACGCGGAGCCTCTCACTCAATGCCAATCGACTCAGACTATTTCTGGGCTTGTTTCCCATTGGAAATTCGATGAAGGATCTGGTATTACTGCTTATGATTCGGCAGGGACTAGTAATGGAACTCTTGTAAATGGTCCTACGTGGAAAACGTCGATAGATTGTATCTCGGGAGGATGTCTCCAGTTTGATGGAGTAAACGATTATGTTAATTGTGGAAACGGGCAAGATTTAAATTTTTCTACGGGAGATTTTTCCTATTCTTTATGGTTTAAGATTCCTTCAATAACTAACACTTATTACGTAATATTCAATAAGGAATCCTCTGATTATCAGAACGGTATAAATCTTTTTATTTGGAATTCTGAAAATAAATTAGTCGCACAGGTTAGAGGGGGTTCTCCCGTGAATATTTACTCGAATTCAGCAATAATACCTAATAAATTTTACCACGTGGTCATTACTAGGAGCGGGTCTAATGGTTATATGTATTTAAACGGAGAACTTCAATCTAGCTTTTCTAGTAACTGGACTTCAGATGTTAATACGACGAAATCTCTTCAATTCGCTTATCAGAACGCTACAACTCCTAATATGTTTAATGGCTCTTTGGATGAGGTTCTCATCTATAATAAAGCGTTATCTGTTCAAGAAGTCAATGTTTTATATTCTCATGGATTAGATACTCTCGGGCAGTGCGGATCTATTAGTGGCTCGAATCTTTCTTCAGCTCCTACAGAAAACCTTTGTTCTTATGGATATCCTAGTACTGTTTCTGGTACGGGTCCATGGACTTGGTCATGCTCAGGGACATCTTCATTTGCTTCATGTTCAGCTAACAAATCCATTAATGGGGTTTGTGGATCTGCAAATACGAAAACGTATGCTTATAATGCAACAGGTTATGGTTCTGATGTTCAGTGCAGTTCAGGTACATCATCTAACAATTCTTTTCCGGTTCAAGCATCAAGCACTTCATGGATTTGTATTGGAGAAAATGGGGGAAGTAGTAGTGATATTTGTACTGCTAATAGAGATGAAGACCCTGCATTGGTTGGGCGGTGGCCCATGAATGAAGGATCGGGAATAAGTTTGACTGATGTTTCAGGAAAAGGAAATACAGGAAATATTAACGGCGCTACTTGGGGTACAGAAGCTGAAAATAAATACTTAGGTTTTGATGGTATAAATGATTATGCGAGTTGTGGAACAAATCTTAGTCTTAGTGGTAATTTTAACGCAACTATGTCCGTATGGATTAAAAGAACCAGTGGAACAAGTTTTCAATCTGTGATTGTTGCAGGAAAGGCGGTAGCTTTTCAAAGTTTTGGTATAGGAATAAATTCAGCTAATGCAGGAGACTTTTCGGCACAATTTAATGGTGGAAATGCAAGAATTAGTCCTGCGGGATTAATCCCTTTGAATAAGTGGATGTTTTTAACGATAACAAAAACGCCCGGCACTATTGAAAGTAGTACGAAGCTATATTTAAATGGAGTGGAGGTTTCCCAAACAGGACAATCTGGGACACCAAATTTTGTAGCAGATGTAACTTATATTGGAGCTTGGACTAATATGCAACACTATTTTAATGGATCGATAGATGATGTTCGTATATATAATCGTGCATTATCTCAATCGGAAATAATGAATTTATATAATAATGGGAAAATAATACATCCATAAGAAGTGTTTATTTGAATTAAGCAATATTTATAAAAATGAATAAGTTTAAACCACAACTTGCCTTCACCCTCATCGAACTATTGATCGTCATAGCCATCATCGGTATCCTGGTTGGTTTCATCATTGCCGGCTTGTCCGGTAGCCGTTCAGCAGCGAATGATGCTGTGAGAAAAATGATACTTATATGACTGGTGGCGGCACATGGTGCAGTATCCAGCCTTGGAGCAGTTCGATAATATGCTTGAATAATGGGATTGATACTATAGCCTTGCATTATCATACTGGTTATCCTACTACCTGTATGTATAGCTATGATAGTACTAGAGTGTGGGTTAAATAGTGTCTAATAGATTTGCATGCCGTACTCAGATACGATGATAGTAGGATATATGAAGATTGCATCCCTATCCCTATATCATGAATGAAAAAACAGGACTATCTAGATGATGTCCCTGTTTATTCTAAAACCCTTTATTAATTTCCTCATTCAATGTATCATATTAATGATATTTATTAATAATGATTTACATATGTATAGAAGAGGTTTCACTCTCATAGAATTAATAGTAGTAATTGCGATAATAGGAATAATATCTGCCCTTATCTATACAGGGTTCAGTTTTGCTAATAAGGCAGCAAGGGACTCGGTGAGAAAAGCTGATGTAGATACATATGCTAAGGCTCTGATGATGGAAAGGACTATCGGATCTGAAGGGTTTCCCAAGCAGGAAACCATATGCTGTCTTGATGCAGGAGCTGATGATCCTCTTTATTGTGGCAGCGTCAGGAATAGCGAGAAGATTAAAGAAGCTCTTACCGCTATCCCAGTCGACCCTCTGAGTAATGGTACTACTGATCATTGTTATAGGTATATCTCTAATGGCTCGTCCGCTACTATCACTGTTCCTCTTGAAGGAGGGGATATTTATACTTACGTATTAGGAGAGAAAGCTCTGACAGAGACTCTTTCTTCTAAATTGACGCTCTCTGTATTGTCCGATCCTCCGAAGATAGGAGGTTCTTGGGATAGGGATCCTGAAGCTGGGGATAGGAGCCTTGTCAGGAGACAAGTAGACGATCCTCCTTCTTCTAAGGCCGAAGGAGAAGAGATAGTCAACAGTATCGCTAAGTCATTCAGTGATGAGGGCCTGGCTTATGACACGGAATATTGTTATACCATCTGGAACTACGATTCGATCGATAACCTGTACTCCAAGCCTTCCAGTGCTTGTTCTACTACTTATCCTCAGCCAGTATCTTCTGTCAATGTTGCTTCGACCAGTTCGTCTGCGATGGATATCTCTTGGTCAAAGCCTGTCTCAGGTTATAGGACTATCGTCAGGAGGAGTATCTACTCGAATCCTCAGACAGTCCTTGATGGAGATCTGATCTATAGCGGGATAGATGCCTCTTCCTATACTGATTCCGGGCTCCTCGCTGGTACCACTTATTACTACTCAGTCTTTTCCCATAACGACGAGACAAATCTGAACTCCATCGTCAAGTCTTCTTCTGCTACTACTGCTCCAGCTGCTCCTTCCATTGTCGTAGGAGCTACTAGTTCTTCTTCTTTGAGCCTAGCCTTCGATCTTCCTGCTAACTCTGACTCGGTCTATATCAGATACGATGAAGGGACATCTCCTGCTAGTAGAACTGAAGGTCTTGGGATAGGAAGAGAATATTCTAGTCCATATTCCCACACAGGACTATCGAGCAATACTAGGTATTGCTATTCGGTCTGGGCATATAGTTCTCTGAATTCTCTTTATTCTGATTCTCCGGCTACTGCTTGTGCTACCACTCTCATCGCGACTCCGGCTGTTCCATCGTTATCCGTATCGACTTTGAGTTCGTCTTCGATTTCGATCACTTACAATCTGCCAGCCAATGCTGCCAGGACAGAGATAGCCAGGATCACTCCTGCTAATACTTGGACACAGACTTCAGGAACATCGATCACTGATTCTAGTTTATCCCATTCTACGGAATATTGTTACAAGGCTAGGAGTTGTAATTCCCAGGATGCTTGTTCTGCCTATTCTGTTGATAAATGTGCTACCACTCTCATCGCGACTCCGGCTGTCCCATCCTTGTCAGTAGCAGCAGCTAGCTCCTCTTCTATCTCGATCACTTACAACCTGCCAACCAATGCTGCCAGGACAGAGATAGTCAGGATCAATCCTGCTAACACTTGGACAGAGACTTCAGGGACATCTTTGACCGATTCTAGTCTCTCTGCTTCTACTCAGTACTGCTACAAGGCTAGGAGTTGTAATTCTCAGGATGCTTGTTCGAGCTATACTGCTGACCAATGCACTACTACCTTGATACCTACTCCGGCTGTCCCATCCTTGTCAGTAGCA
>JAQWEU010000064.1 GCA_028704755.1 Minisyncoccota bacterium
CGACAGACACCCATACCTATACTGATACAGGACTAGGAGAGAATATCATCTATTGCTACAGTGCCTGGGCTTATGATGAGAGGACTGATATGTATTCGAACGGCTTCGTCCTCGCTTGTGGAGGAATTCCTCCATCTGATCCTTCAGGACTATCTATATCCAGTACTACTAATTCATTCACCTTATCATTCACCAAAGGAAGTGCTAGTAATACTGTCATCAGGAGAAGCATCAATACTGCTCCTACTACTATCGAAGAAGGAACCGCTGTCTATAACAGTACTGGTTCTTCCTTTACTGACAGTGATCCTACTCTCGCCAAGAACACTACTTATTGCTATTCCATCTGGTCATACAATCCTAGTACTGCTGCTCTCTCGACTTCACACATCTCTGGATGTGGAACCCTGTCCAATATGGCCTCTCCAACCAATCTCACTTTCCCTACAGTAGCCTACAATTCCATCATCCTTAACTGGACACCTGGAACAGGTTCTACCAAGACCTACATCGTCAGGAAGCAAGGTTCTATTCCTACGAACAAGGATGATGGCACTGTCGTCTACAATGACTCTGGTAATGCTTTCATCGATACAGGACTAACTACGAATACTCAATACTGCTATGCTATGTACGCTACCGATGAGACTGATTATAGTGAGCCCATAACAGGATGTAGAACAACTCTTACTGGGACTATGAGTATGGAAGAGATTACTGATGGCAATTATATCGTTAATAAATTTATCATAGGAACTTCCACTGGATCGTTAACGACTACATGGATTCCTCCTGCAGGAGTTACAGAAGTAGACCTATTAATTGTCGGTGGTGGAGGAGGAGGTGGAGGATTATATTCTTCTGTCGGTGGTGGAGGAGGAGGTGCAGGAGGGTTGATATATCAAAAAAATTATTCAATAAGCCAATCTTCATATGGTATAACGGTTGGATCAGGAGGAACATGTCAGTCAAATGGAGCGAACAGTTCCTTTAGTGATATTATAGCAATTGGCGGAGGATCTGGTGGTTATCATTCGACTAATAGTGGATGGAATGGAGGATCTGGTGGTGGGCAAAGATGGAGTGCTTCGGTTGGAAAGGGTGTTTCGGGACAAGGAAATGATGGTGGCTCTTGTGTTATAACTAGTCCTTATGGCAGTACTGGTGGTGGCGGTGGCGCAGGTAGTAAGGGTGCTGATGGTACTAATATTAAAAGCGGAGACGGTGGCTCTGGACTATCAGTCGATATAACAGGAACCCCCATTTATTATGCTGGCGGTGGCGGTGGTAGTGCTTATGATAATTCTTCTGCTGGCGGTGGCGGTATAGGTGGTGGAGGATCTGGTGGTAAAAAGAATTCAGGTGGTAAGGGTACTGATGGATTAGGTGGTGGTGGCAGAGGAGGTTCAAGTAGCGCCTCGAGTGGCGGCAGAGGAGGTTCAGGTGTTGTTATTATCCGATATCTTGATCCACAGTAAATATCGCTGGTGTATGCGGAACAACTAATAAGACATTTTATGCTCAGTTAGGAAATAGGAATTAAGGATTGCAATAGCAATCCTTTTTATTTTAAATTAGGTTTTAGCAATTCAAAACATTGACTGATAAAAAATAAATGCTATAATCTTCCTGTAATATTTCATTTAATTCTATAAGAAAATGCTTACAGAAAGACAAGGAGAAATACTAAAGACTTTAGTCAAAGAGTATATAAGGACGGCAGAGCCTGTAAGTTCTGGATTTTTGGCTTCTAAATATGATTTCGGCCTTTGTTCTTCTGCGATAAGGATAGAGATGCAGAACCTTATCCAATTAGGATATTTGGAACAGCCGCATACTTCCGCAGGAAGGATTCCTACGGATAAGGCCTATCGTTTCTTTGTGAATGAGATGGTTGAAGAAGTTGAGAGGAATAAGCATACGAAGATAGAAAAGATCATCGAAGACATAATCATGAAGGATATTGAAGACAGCTTCCGTTTTGCTGCTGATCTTTCAAAAATACTATCTCAAGAATCTTCGAGTTTTATCATTGTTCATTATCCAGAAAGAGATGTCTCTTGGAAGTCCGGACTCGATGAGATAGTGAAGATACCAGAATTTTCTGACCAAGGATTCGTTTCAGAATTCTTATGCCTTATAGATGATTTTGAGACAAAGATGATAGAGCTTGAGCCTGGGCAAGAGATAAAGATATATATCGGAGAAGAGATTCCAGTCCTGAAGTCCAATAATATAAGCATAATATGCTCAGAGATAAATTCCCAGAATGAAGAAAAGGTGAATATTGCTTTAGTCGGTCCGAGAAGGATGAATTATATGAAAAATATTTCTTTGATTAAAAACTTAAACAAAATATTAAAAGGATTTTATGAAGAAAGAAAAAAATAACCCTAAGGAAGAGGACAATCTTCAAGAAAAAATAATCAAGGATTTTCAATTCACCATTGAAGAACTTGAGAAGAAGAATAAGGAGATTTTCAGTGGATGGCAAAGGACAGAAGCTGATTTCCTTAATTATAAGCAGAAGGAGACTGAAAGATTGGGTACTCTGAGTTCTTATATAAAAGAAGACATGTTCGACGGATTACTCCCAGTAATAGATAATTTCAATCTAGCTGAGAAGATGATTCCTGTTGATAAGAAAGAAGATAATAATATCAAAGGCTTATTGATGATCAAGAAGCAATTTGACATGTTCCTGAAGACAATAGGCGTAGAAGAGATCGATTCAGTCGGAAAGATATTCGATCCTCAATATAATGAAGCAGTGGAAGAAGTAGAAGATGATAGCAAGGAGTCTGGATTGATAATTGAAGAAGTCCAAAAGGGATATCTCCTGAATGATAAGGTCATAAGGCCTTCGAAAGTAAGGATCATCAAATAAGTTTAGCACTCTTGACAATCGAGTGCTAAAAATATAAAATGAAAGTGTTAATAAGTTAATCTGTTTTGTGGAAGTATTCCATGGACAGGAAAAATAATTATGGCAAAAATATTAGGTATTGATTTAGGTACAGCAATTACAAAATACGCTTCAATAATGAATGGAGAACCGAAGGCTCTTGAGAATAGAGAGGGTTCTGTCTTGACTCCTTCTGTTGTTGCATTGACTAAAGGAGGCGAGAGGATTGTCGGAGTATTAGCACAAAGACAAGCCATCACTAATCCTAAGAACACTATTCACGCAGTGAAGAGATTTATCGGCAGGAGATATTCTGACCCTGAAGTCCAGAAGGAGCTGAAGCTATTGAATTACGAAACAAGAAAAAGAGATTCAGATGATAGTGTAGAAATAAAACTAGGAGACAATTGGTACACTCCGATCGAGATATCTTCAATGATCTTGCAGAAAGTTAAATCAGACGCGAAGGAGAAGTTAGGAGAAGACGTTACCAACGTAGTCATTACTTGTCCAGCAAACTTCGATGATTCTCAGAGGAAGGCAACCATAGCTGCTGGAGAGATAGCAGGCTTCAACGTCTTAAGAGTTATCAATGAACCGACATCAGCTGCTCTAGCTTATGGATTCAATAAGAAGAAAGATGAGCAGATCCTGATTTACGATTTTGGAGGAGGTACTTTTGATGTGACTATCCTTGAGGTGTCTGCTGATACCGTAGAAGTAATAGCTACAGGAGGAGAGGCCCATCTCGGAGGAAATGACTTCGATCAGAGGATAATGAATTGGATATTGGATGAGTTCAAGAAGGATCAAGGACTAGATCTCTCAAAGGATTCATTGGCCTTACAGAGATTGAAGGAAGCAGCTGAAAAGGCAAAGACCGAACTCTCTAGTTCTTTTGAGACGAATATTAATCTACCTTTCATCTCTTCTGATGCAGAAGGTCCGAAGCACTTGGATTACAAGCTGACTAGGTCGCAATTCGATTCGATGACTAGGGACTTGGTTGAGAAATCTATCAAGAGAGTCGAATTGACCCTGCAAGAAGCAAAATTGAAGAAGGAGGAGATCGAAGAGGTCGTACTCGTCGGAGGAACCACTTTGATCCCAGCAATAAGAGATGAAGTCAAGAAGTATTTTGGAAAAGAACCGAATAAATCTATCAATCCAGAAGAAGTAGTCGCAATCGGTGCAGCTATCCAGGCAGAGATATTGACCGCTAAGGAAGAAGGAAGAGCTCCTGAGGGAGATATTAAGAGTGTTCTTCTATTAGACGTATTACCGCTTTCGCTCGGGATCGAGACTATGGGAGGAATCAATACTGTCATGATTGCAAAGAATACGACTATTCCAACTTCCAACTCGCAAGTATTCTCTACTGCAGTCGATAATCAGCCAGCAGTTGAGATCAATGTCCTTCAA
>JAQWEU010000020.1 GCA_028704755.1 Minisyncoccota bacterium
CTACTAATAATTTTAAATAATTAAGAGTTTCTGTTCCGGTTATATTCAATGGTCCAGTAAATTGTATCTTACCAATAATAGTAGCAGAATCTAATAGGTTTGACCTTCTTTCAAAAGTTATGCCAGTGGCATTACTTGGATCATCCATAGATTCTAGATTACTTACTATTGCCTGAGAATACAAGCATGCTTCAATAGATTCTAAAGTGGGCGGAACACTTATGGAGGAATAACAATCCCAAATAACTGCATTATTAAACCATCCTTTTGTTGCATCGCCTATCGAATAACTTCCATTTTTAATCTCTGCATCACTAGTGTATGTGTAAATTCCAGATTTACCGACTCCTGGAGCACCCTCCATATGCTTTTCCACTTCGTCTGAAGTAGATGTTCCATAAGAAACGGCTGAAATAATCACACCTCCATCTTTCAAGGTTATGATGTCACCTGCATCGTTTCCTGGATCAGAACTGGTCGAAAAGACCATAATCCCTTTCGCAGGAAGAGTACCAGACAAAGCAGGTATAGGGGTAGATGATGTAAGTCTATCGATGGTTATACCACTTAAAACTATTGGAGATGTAGTGGTATTCAAAATCTCATACCACTCCTGTCCACTTGATGGATTGGTATAAAATTCATTTATCAAAATATCCCCAGGGTTAATAGCAGCAGATACTGCTTGAGCCCAAAAAGCAACTAAACCTATGAACAAACCGAATAATATTTTTTTGTTCATATTGACTTATTAATTGTTATCTTATTCTTATCTTTTCTATCAAAAGAGCAACATTATGCTAAATGTCTATCATTATATAGTTCTATATGAGTTGTAAATTTACAATTAAATCAGTCTTTATGAAAGGTACTTCCAAAATGCAAGGTACAAATAGTATGAAAAGATGCTAAATCAATACTATGCATTTACTTGACTTTTGTCAATATTAGTTTCCATTAATATTTTATGAAATAAAAAATCGCCCCTGTAAAGGGCGAAAAACTTATTCTGTCAACACGATAAACCCATCCTTAGTAACCGCTACCATGTGCTCAAAATGGGCCGTGATAGACCCGTCTTCTGTTACGAAGGAGAATCCATCCTTGCCTTTTGTTATCCTGTTATTACCCATGGAAAGCATCGGTTCGATACAGAACACCATTCCCTCCTTAAGGACCACTCCGGTGTGTCTTTTTCCATAATTGAGGATTTCTGGATCCTCGTGCAATTCTGCTCCTATCCCATGCCCGCACAAGGCTTTGATTATGGAAAAACCTTGGCTGTCAGCAAAACGGAACATAGTCTCTCCAATATCGCCCACTGTGATTCCTGGATGAACTTTCTTTATCCCTCTCTTCAGAGTCTTCTTAGTCGCCCTCACTAATCGGGCAACTTCTGAATCGGTCTCGTCCCCGACAATATATGTCCTTGCCATGTCCGTATGGAATCCATCATAAAGATTCGGATACATATCTGGATCTATTTTCTTTTCTATGAATTTTTCTAACTTGAAGAATATTCCGAAATCCAGAGTAAGAACATCTCCCTCTTTCAATACCTTATTCCTCGGTATTCCATGGACTATCTCATCATTGATAGAAAAACACAAAGAACTAGGAAATCCTCCTTGCCCCTTGAATCCAGGCTTACCCCCTAAGGAAGCGATAGTCTTATCAGCAAGATATTCCATCTCTTCGGCAGGCATTCCCACTCTTATCTCTTTCTCTAGGATATCAAAAACACTGGCGAGCAACCTACCACCTTTACGCATCACTGCTATTTCTTCTTTTGTCTTAATCGTTAGCATCTTGCTTTATAGCAGCTAATATATCATTGAAGACATCCTCAACTGCTTGATTACCATTTATTGTTACTAATTTCCCTTGTTCTTTATAGAAATCTATGACTGGTCCAACTTCTTCCTGGAACCATTCTAGTCTCTTCTTGACGCTTTCTGTTTCGGCATCCTCTGCTCGCTTAACAAGATTTCCATTACATTTCGGACAATTGGTCAATCTCTTCAATTCTCCGACGTATGGAACGATTTCTCCGCATTCTTCGCAGATTCTCCTATTTGCAATACGGGATAAGACTTCTTCATCAGAGACATCGATCAAGATGACCTTGAAATTATCGTTCCAATCATACCACTCTAAAGCCTCAGTCATCAAGTATGCTTCTCTGATCTTCCTAGGAGACCCATCTATGACAATACCCTTCAAGGTATCACCCTTCGACTTAAGCCTTTCAAATTCAGACATCCATAGATTAAAAACGACTGGAGTAGCGATCAGTCCTCCATTATCAATGACGGTCGATATCTTATTTCCTGTAAAATCATCAACTTTTTTCCTATTCCTTAAAAGGTCTCCGCTACCAATAAAATCAATACCCATTCTCTCTTTAAAAAGATCCAGTTGAGTTCCTTTACCCGCCCCAGACTTTCCTAAAAATACTACTATCAATGGCTTACTACTATGCATTTTACTTTTATTTTATTATTATTTTAATTTTCAATAAAGAAAGGATTGACTTAATCAATCCTATTCTTTGATAACCGATAATTGTCACTAGATATCATATTCTCTCATTTCTAGCTGAGCATTGATCTGTCGCATTGTTTCGAGAACAACACTGACTACGATCAATAAGGAAGTTCCTCCGACAAGAAATTGGAATTGATTAACACTTGTAAGTCCTTGGATGATTGAAGGCATTATCGCTATTAAGCCTAAAGAAGTTGCTCCAATTACCAAGACCTTGTTCAGAACAGATTGAATATATTTTATTGTTGATTCACCTGGTCTAATTCCTGGAATAAATCCTCCTGATTTCTGTAAATTGGTCGATATGGTCTTCGGGTCAAAGGTAATGGCAGTATAGAAGAAAGTGAATAAGAAGACTAGGATGAAATATGCGATTCCGTAGAACCATGGGTTATTCATGAAAGTCGTTACAGCACTCCACTTGAAGAAAGTTGCTAACATATTCGGAATCATCAAGATTGAGATTGCGAAGATGACAGGAATAACACCAGCAGGGTTGATATTCAAAGGAAGATGTGTTGATCCTCCTGAAATGAATTTACCCTCTCTCACCCTTCTTGCGTAAGAAATAGGAATGTTTCTCCTTGCTTCGTTAATATGGACAACAGTGTAAATGATAATAAGAGAAGCAATGAAGAATAATGCATATGGGAATAACTGACTCTGATCAAAACTGCTTACCATTGAAGCTATGTTGACAGGAAAATCAGATACTATACCAGCAAAAATTAATAAAGATACTCCGTTACCGATTCCTTTTTCTGTAATGAGCTCTCCTAACCACATCATTATGACTGAACCAGCCATAATACATAATACAGCACTTATGGTAGTCCATATATCCATTGCTCCGATTACGCCTTGAGCCTTCAAGAACATAAGCATTCCCCATCCCTGAAAACCTGCTAAAAATGGCGTAGTAACCCTACAATACTGATTGAATTTCTGTCTTCCCTGCTCTCCTTCCTCCTTATACAATTTCTCCATCTTAGGAAAAATCAATGTGAATAACTGGAATATGATCGTAGCTGTAATATATGGCCCAAGACCAAGCATCACTAATGAAAACTTATCAAGAGCTCCACCAGTAAAAAGATTAAGCATTCCGAAATACTGGTTTTCCATCATGAAATTAACCTTTGCTACGTCGATTCCTGGAATGGTTATATTTGCCATCAAACGGAAAAAGACAAAAATACCTAGAATAAATAAAACTTTATTCCTTAAATCCTTTTCTTTAAAAATATCTAAAATTTTTGCCATATAAGTAAAAGTATTACTCTTTTATAGTGCTTCCTGCTTTTTCAAGCTTTTCCTTTGCTTTTGCTGAAACTACGCATCCTTCTATAACAAATGATTTCGTAACATCTCCCCTTCCTAATACTTTGACAGTTGGGATCTTACCATCAACCCTCCTAATTATTCTTTTTTCGACTAATATAGCAGGACTGATAACCTCTTTTGCTTGAAAAAATGTTTCTAATTCAGATAAATTGATAACTGAAACTTCCGTCTGAGTATTAAAATTATATCCTCTTAATTTAGGGTATTTCTTGAGCCATTCCCTTACTATTGGCTTGAATCTTGCACCAGACCTACCTTTCTGTCCTTTACCTCCAGCTCCGCAGTATGTACCCTTCTTTCCACCCCTTCCGACTCTTTTCTTAGCCTTGAAAGTGCTGTTTTTCTTTAATTGATGTACTTGCATTTTTTTATTTCTTAACTGACTTTAGTTTTGATAAAGCAGACATTGTAGCCCTAGCGTTATTAAGCTTATTGGTAGTAGTGCTTAATATCTTTGATGAAACATCTTTGATTCCAGCAAGAGAACAAATTACTCTTACGGCTCCACCAGCTACAAGACCTCTTCCTTCTGTTTGAGGTTTTAGCAAGACCCTAGAAGGTCCATATTTTGCCTCTACTTCACAAGGAATAGTTCCTTTTACCATTGGAACTTCGATTATATTGTTCTTAGCGTCCCTAGTAGCTTTTTCAATTGCTTGAGAAACGTCAAGACCTTTAGCAACTCCGACTCCGACTCTCTTGTTCCTGTCGCCAACAACAATAACTGCCCTGAATTTCATATTCTTACCTCCTCCGGTAACCTTAGTAACTCTCGCTAGATCAAGAAGCTTTGACTCGAATTCATCCTTTGGCTGTTCCTTGAAATCCCTGTTATCCCTCTTTTTCATGTAACCTCCTTTCTTCTCTCCGCCAAATCCACCCTTCCTATTATTCGTAAAAGATGGCTTCTTGTTCACTGTATTATTTGTTTTATTATCTTGTTGTGTCATAGATTAAAATTTTAAACCAGCCTCTCTTGCTCCTTCGGCTAAGGCTTTTACCCTACCATGATACTGGTAACCTCCTCGATCGAAAACGATTTGAGAGATATTCTTCTCCATGGCTTTCTTTGCTAATAAAATTCCGACCTCTTTTGAAAGAGAAGTTTTGGCATCTTTCTTCTTTAGTTCAATATCACTTGCAGCAACAATTGTTGATCCGGTAGAATCATCAATTATCTGTCCATAGATGTGACTATTAGACCTAAAGACACAAAGCCTAGGCTTCTCTGCTGAGCCGATTACTTTGGCTCTGACTCTTTTGTGTCTTCTTATTCTTTTTTCGTTGAGTGTCAACATAATAGTAACTTCTTCAATTTTTTATTAAGCAGTTTTCTTTCCAACTTTTCTCCTGATTACTTCAGTCGAGTACTTGATACCTTTCCCCTTGTATGGTTCTGGTGGCTTAACTCTCCTAATTCCTGCAGAAACCTGGCCAACTAATTCCTTATCTATTCCTTTAACCGTAATAGAGTTCTTTTCTGTAGTGAAAGTAATCCCTTCTGGAGCATTAACCTTGACTTGGTGACTATACCCGACATCAAGGACTAAATCTGTTCCCTCGACCTTACACTTGAAACCTACTCCATTAATCTCTAATTTCTTTTCATAGCCATTGACTACTCCATCGATCATATTCGAAACAAGGGTCCTTGTTAACCCCCAGAATGCTAATGATTTCTTATCATGATTCCTTGGAGTAAAATGAATTTCTCCATCCTTGATCTCAGCAATAACCTCACTAAGAATAGTCCTTGTCAATGTCCCCTTGGGTCCCTTGACCGTGACTAAGCTATTTTCAATTTTTACTTCGACGCCATCAACTATTTTGATTGGCTTTTTTCCTATTCTTGACATAACTCTTTATTATATAATTAATAAATTACCATAACTGACAGATGACTTCTCCCCCAAGCTTCTGTTTCTTAGCTTCATTATTTGTCATTAATCCTTTTGAAGTAGAAATAATAGAAATTCCATATCCTGATTTCACACTTTTGATTTCGCTTGCCTTAGAATAAATCCTTTGCCCTTGCTTTGAAACGAGTTTAATCTTCGATATTAATGGCACCTGATTTTCATCATATTTTAAATCAACGACAATTCTTCTAGTGGCAAGCCTTCCCTTCTTTTGAACATCAACAATGTATCCTTCATCCTTTAACAGTTGAAGAATATTGAACTTAAAATTAGAATAAGGAAAAACTACTATTTGTTCTTTACAAACAGCTTGCGCATTATTAATAGAATTGATCATGTCTGCTATTGTATCCATGTTTTTTTGTTTTTACCAACTACTTTTTTTAATTCCGGGTATTTCACCTTTATTTGCCATCTCTCTAAAACAGATTCTGCATAGTCCGAATTTTCTGATATACCCTCTTTTTCGACCGCACTTAAAACATCTCCTTACGAGCCTTGTAGAAAATTTCGGTTTTTTGGCTGATTTTGCTATTTGCGATAATTTTGGCATATTAATCTACGTTTTTTATAACTTTACTTATTGACTTTAGCTTTTCTTCAAAGGAAAGTCAAGTAATCTAAATAATTCTAATCCCTCTTCCTTGGTCGTTGCACTAGTAGTGATTATGACCTGAAGACCTAATATAATTGGAGATTTTTCTGGAGATATTTCAGGAAAAATAATATGTTCCTTAATACCTAAATTGAAATTTCCGCTCCTGTCGATACAGTTAAGACCAACTCCTCTAAAATCTCTTGAACGAGGAAGGACGATGCTTATGACTTTATCAAGAAAATCATACATCTTCTTACCTCTCAAAGTTACTTTAGCTCCGATTATATTACCTTCTCTCAATTTAAAAGTAGAAATTGAATTCTTAGCGGCTGTCAAAACTGCTTTTTGTCCGGCGATCTGAGAAAGATTAGTAGAAACGTATTCAGCGAATTTCCTCTGTTCATCTTTAGTCTTGTTGTTTACATACCTTCCAAAACCGGTATTGATCGTAACCTTCTGTATCTTTGGAACAGAAATCTTATTCTTGTAGCCGAACTTTTCTTGCATTGCAGCCACTACCTTTTTTTCGTATTTTTCTTTTATTTCTGACATACCAGTAATAAACAATTAATAAATATTATAATTTTGCATTGCATTTCTTGCAAATGCGGGACTTCACCTCACCACTGACATCATAACCAATCTTTGATGCTTGACCGCATTTTGGACAAACTACTTTCAATTTAGAGACATTCATCGGCATTGGAATCTTTACGATCTGCCCCTTTTGACCTTTCTGTTTTGGGCGAATATGTTTTTTTGCCAAGTTCACACCCTCGATTATAGCTTTGTTCTCGCTAGGCATAGATTTCAATACTTTGCCTTTCTTGCCTTTTTCATCACCAGCGATTATTAAAACTTGGTCTTCTTTTTTTATTTTCATAGTTCTTCTTTTGAATAAAATTAAACTAAATCTTTAGTCATGGTAGAGATCTTTTCAAAACCTCTTTCCCTGACCTCTCTTGCAACTGGTCCCAAAATTCTGGTGCCTTTAGGTTCTTTTCCGCTACCATCAAGAATAACAACTGCGTTATCATCAAATCTGATGTAAGTGCCGTTCTTCCTTCTCATTGGTTGAGCTTGTCTAATAATCACAGCCTTAACGACTTGGTGCTTCTTGACATTCTTCCTAGGCTCAGCTGTCTTAACAGCAACAACAATGATATCTCCGATTCTTGCATACCTTCTTCTGGTCCCTCCAAGAACACGGATACATTTTGCTGTCTTTGCTCCAGAATTATCTGCGACTTTTAATAATGTTTCTGTTTGAATCATAATAATTTCAAAAATTAAATGGATTTATTTTACAACCTTTGAAATAATTTCCCATGCCTTGTCCTTGCTCATTGGGTTGCATTCCTGGATGACGACAGTTTCTCCATTCTTGTACTGATTTCCTTCGTTATGGGCTTTATATTTTTTGTGTAATTTGTATCTTCTTCTATAGATAGGATGTTCTTTGATCCTTTCAACCCTGACCACTGCGGTCTTATCCATTTTATCTGATACTATTATACCTGTAAGTGTTTTTTTTGGCATATTACTTGGTATTATTTAAACAAGTTAGAATTCTGGCATTATCCTTTTTCAAAGCCTTGATCTCGCTTGTATTTTTTGTATTGCCAACAGCCTCCTTGAATTGGATATCCTGAATCTTCTTCTTGTTCTCAGCAAGCAATTTTAGCAATTCATCTTTATTTTTTGGGGTAACTTCTTTGTACTTCATATTACTTCTTTACAAATTTTGTCTTAACCGGAAGTTTACTACCAGCAATCCTCAGGGCTTCTTGAGCACTCTTCTCATCGATTCCTTCGATTTCGAATAGAACTCTTCCTGGTCTGACTGGGCATACGTAGTGATCTAAAGAACCTTTTCCACCACCCATAGGAACTTCTTGACCTTTCTTGGTAATAACCTTATCTGGAAAAACCCTGATCCAAAGCTTTCCACCTTTTCTTAAATATCTGATGATAGCTCTCCTGCAAGCTTCGATCTGAGTACTAGTGATCCATTTTGCTCCAGCAGCTTTTAATGCGAAGCTACCAAAACTTATCTTAGTTCCTCTTGATTCGAAAAGCCTGTTGATCTTCCTACCTTTTTGCTGTTTTCTGTGTTTTAACTTTTTTGGCGCTAACATAGTTTTTATTTATCAAATCTATCTCCTTTATAAATCCAAACCTTTATGCCAATCGTTCCATAGATACATCGTGCTTCTACGAGTGAGTAATCAATATCGGCTCTAATAGTTTGTCTAGGTAAACGACCTTTTTCAAGCCATTCACTCCTTGCAATCTGGGCACCATCTAAACGACCAGAAACTTCGACCTTTATGCCTTTTGCGGCTTTATTTGCCATAACTTTTTCAATGGCTTGCTTGACTGTTTTTCTGAAAGGAGTTCTTTTTTCGATCTTCTGAGCGACCCATTGACCGACTAACTCAGCTGATAGCCATGGGTTAGGAACTTCCTTGATCTCGATCTTGAATGTCTTTGTGAAATTACTCAATTCTTTAAGAGAAAGCTTCTTCTTTCTAAAAACTTCCTTGATTAAGCCAGCTTTTAGTTTTTCAACACCTTCTCCGCCTCTGCCGATTATCAAACCTGGTCTTCCAGAATTGATGATGACATTGACTTTATTAGGGAATCTTTCTATCTCGATGCTTTCAACACTGGAATCCTTAAGCTTTGATTTGATAAAAGTTCTAATTATATAGTCTTCTTCCAAATCACCTTTTACGCTTTTTCCGTAAAATCCGTGTGAAAGCCAATCAGCAATTCCCTTAATACGAAATATTTTAGGGTGGACTTTGTGACTCATTTTCGTCTATTTATTCTTTCCATCAGTAACGACGGATTTATCTTTTTTATTTAAGACCTTTTTATTTTTCTTACCCTTTTCTATTGCCTCTGCTTCTGACCACTTTTCGTCAAGAACAAGAGTGATATGAGATGATCTTTTCATCATCCTGTCTGCTTTACCTTTTGCCCTAGGGAGGATTCTCTTCAATGTTGGACCTTCGTCAACAGTGATCTTAGAAATAAATAAAGTAGAACCATCTTTTTGGGCAATGTCCTTCGCATTAGCTAGAGCAGAATTCAGAAGTTTTAAAACTGGAAGACAAGCTCTTTTAACTGTGAAGTTCAAGATAGCTTGTGCTTCTTCTGCCTTTTTTCCCCTTACAAGATCAGCAACTAGTCTGACTTTTCTAGGAGATATTCTCAAATATTTTAATTTTGCTTCAAAAGCCATAATTCTTTTTAAACTTATTTCTTATCTAATCCTTTTTGCATCTTTCCTCCATGTCTTACGAATTTAGTAGTTGGAGAAAATTCACCTAATTTATGTCCGACCATCTCTTCAGTGACCCTGACTTCGATAAAATTCTTACCATTGTGAACAGCAAAAGTAAAACCGATCATTTCTGGACAAATAGTGCAAGCCCTAGACCAAGTCTTAACGACTGGAGCCTCGCTAGCTTTTTGACCTTCTATCTTCTTTACTAATTTTTCGTCAATATAAGGACCTTTTTTTAGACTTCTTGCCATAATTTTTTACTTTATTTTTTTCTTTTCTTCTTAACTCTTCTTTGAACAATTAATTTACTTGTCCACTTTGATTTATTCCTAGTCTTAACACCTAGAGCATGCTTACCCCAAGGGGTTTTCGGATACTTCATACCGATAGGAGATCCACATTCACCACCTCCATGAGGATGGTCACATGGGTTCATCGCAGTACCTCTTACATGAGGCCTAATACCCTTTCTCCTACTCTTTCCAGCCTTTTCCCATCTTATATATCGATGTTCTGGGTTCGAGACAGTACCTAATGATGCGTAACATTCTTCCGATATCTTCCTGATTTCAGAAGATGGCATCTTTATGTGGCAATATCCGGCATCCTTACTCAATAATGTAGCAGAAGCTCCAGCCGACCTAACAATTTTCCCACCCATGTCTGGTAATAATTCGATGTTATAGATCATCGAACCTTCAGGAATATTCTTTAGCTTCATCCTATTTCCTAATTCTGGATCTGCTTTCTCAGCAGTGATTACTTTGGCTCCGACTTTTAATCCTTGAGGAGCGATAATGTACTTCTTATCACCATCTTCATATTGAAGCAAAGCGATAAAAGCTGTTCGGTTTGGATCGTACTCAAGAGAGACAACCTCAGCAGGCATATCCTTCTTCGTCTGTTTGAAGTCAACAATACGATAAAGTTTTCTTGCTCCGCCTCCTTTGTTCCAGCTGGTGATCCTTCCATTACTACCTCTACCTCCAGTCTTTTTTATTCTAACCAAGAGATTTTTTTCGGGTTTCTTGTTTTTTGTTAGAACTTTTAAATTGTCTAATTTAATTCTTCTAATCATATTAATTTTCAATTATATCAATTTTTTGTCCTTTCTTAACCTTTACAACCGCTTTCTTGCAACCGCCTTTATGACCGATGATCTTTCCTTTTTGAACTTTCTTTCTTGGCAAATTGATAATAGCTACCTTCTCAACCTCGACATTGAAGTATTCTTCGATAGCTTTCTTAGCTTGTATCTTATTTGCGGTTGGCTCAAGTTCAAAAACGTAAAAATTGCTCTCTGCTAGGGCAGCAGCCTTCTCCGTTATCTTAGGACTCCTTAAAATTCCCATCATCTTATTTAAGGTTTTTCCGTCTTTATTTGTATTTTTTTCTGAAGCCATACTAGTTATAAAACTTATTCATTAATATCAACAGCCTTTTTAGTACTTAAAAAAGTCTCCTTGATTTTCTCTATTCCATCCTTTCCTATTACTAAGTATTTGCTATTAAGTATATCCAAACAATTAAGATCCTTTGCTTGAATAGTCTTTACTCTTGGCAAATTAGCAAAAGCAAGGATAGAATTTCTATCCATTCCAGATAAGACAACTAAACAACTTTCGTTGTTAATAGAATTCTTGTTCAATAAATCAAGAGCTTTCTTTGTCTTTGGCTCATCTATTGATAGTTTATCGACTACGACTAATTGATCATTCCTGAGCTTTTCAGAAAGAACCATGAAAAGAGCTTTTCTTTTCATTTTCTTAGGGGTAACCCTGCTGAAATCCTTTTCATTTCTTGGTCCGAAAGTCGTACCTCCTCCAATCCATATAGGAGATGTATTAGATCCATGTCTAGCTCTACCAGTACCTTTCTGCCTCCAAGGCTTGATACCTCCTCCACTAACCTCTGGTCTTGTCTTTGTGTGAGCAATAGAAACTCTCCTATTCCCCATCTGAGAGACCATTATTTGGTGAACTAAATCGGTATTCAAAGGAATATTGAAAATCTCTTCAGGCAAGCCCAATTCTTTTACTTTTGGGTTGTCAATATTAGAAACTTCTTTTTTATTTTTTAAACTTGTCGTTTTCATATTATTATTCTCCTCTTATTTCTAAAAGTGTTCCTCTTCTACCTGGGACAGCACCTTTAAGGGCAATGATCTTATTCTTAGCATCGACCTTAACGACTTCCAAGTTCTTGACACTTATCCTATCGCTTCCTGTTCTTCCAGGCATTTTCTTTCCTTTGATAACTCTACATGGAGTTGAGCAACCAGTTGAACCGATCTCTCTTTCTTCATGTTTTACTCCGTGAGTAGCATTCCTTCCATGGAATCCCCACCTCTTAACACCACCTTGGAATCCTTTACCTTTGCTGACTCCAGAAACTTTTACTTTATCTCCCTCTGAAAATATTGCAGGCGAAATCACATCTCCCTTATTATAAGTAGAGATATCTTCGCATCTGAATTCCTTAAGGTGCCTAAAGGGAGTTCCTGATTTTAAAATTTTCCTTTCTGGCAAATTTTCAAAACCTAATTTAATAGCTGTATAGCCATCCTTTTCTTTGGTCTTGACCTGAATGATATTGCAGTCCCCTGCTTGTATCAAAGTAACTGGAATTATTTTTCCATCCTTGTCGAAAACCTGACTCATTTCAATTTTTTTACCTAATATACATTTCATATAACTGATAAGGGTAATAAAAAGCTGGACTAACCAGTCCAGCTTAGACTAGTAACACGACACTTAATTAAAAATTGCGATTATTTATAATATGCTTTTAATCTCAGTGTCAACTCCTGCAGGTAAAGTCAATGACTTTAAAGACTCTACTACTTTCTGATTTGGGACTAAAATATCAATCAATCTCTTGTGAACTCTCATCTCGAATTGCTCTCTGGCAGTCTTATGGACAAAAGTAGATCTATTGACAGTGTATTTAGTAATTTCAACTGGCAATGGAATCGGTCCCAAGACTTTAACGCCACATCTCAATGCCATATCAATAATTTGCTGAGCGCTCTTATCAAGAATCCTGTGATCGTAAGCGCGGAGCTTAATTCTTAATTTAGGCATCTCCTTTTTTTCAGTTTTCTTCACGGTTGAAGTTGACATCTTTTTGTATTTTCAGACTATTTTATAATTTTGGTGATAACACCAGCACCTACAGTCTTACCTCCTTCACGGATAGCAAAACCTTGTTTTTCTTCTAAAGCTACAGGGACGATCAATTTAACAGTAACATCTACAGTGTCGCCAGGCATAACCATTTCTGTACCCTGAGGTAATAGAACGTCACCTGTAATATCTGCTGTCCTGATGAAGAACTGTGGCTTGTATCCATTGAAAAATGGGGTGTGTCTTCCTCCTTCTTCCTTAGTCAAGACATAAATCTGAGCTGTAAATTCTGTGTGAGGAGTAATGGTTCCTGACTTTGCTAAGACTTGACCTCTTTCGATATCTTCTTTCTTGATACCTCTTAAAAGAGCACCAACGTTATCTCCAGCCTGTCCAGAAGTCAAACTCTTGTTAAACATCTCTACAGAAACTACAGTAGTCTTTGCAGTTGGCTTGATTCCAACGATTTCTACTTCTTCGTTAGCGTTAACAATACCTCTTTCAATCCTTCCAGTTGCAACTGTTCCTCTTCCTTCAATTGAGAAGACATCTTCGATAGCCATCAAGAAAGGCTTTTCTGTGTCTCTGACTGGGTCAGGAACATATGCATCTAATCTATCCATCAATTCAATAACTTTTTGTGCCCATGGGTCATTAACATCTGTTGCTTCCAAAGCCTTCAATGCTGAACCTCTGATTACTGGAACTGGGTTATCGATACCGAATCCATACTTCTTCAATAACTCCCTAACCTCATCTTCTACCAAGTCAATCATTTCTTCATCCTCAACCATGTCGCATTTGTTCAAGAATACTACGATTGAAGGAAGACCTACCTGCTTTGCTAAAAGAATGTGTTCTCTTGTCTGAGGCATAGGACCGTCAGTAGCTGCAACGACCAAAATAGCTCCATCCATCTGAGCTGCACCTGTGATCATGTTCTTAATGTAGTCAGCGTGACCTGGGCAGTCGATGTGAGCATAGTGTCTTTTTGGAGTCTCGTACTCCAAATGAGAAATGTTAATGGTAACACCTCTTGCCTTTTCCTCTGGTGCTGAGTCGATCTGGTCTACAGACTTTGCTGCAACCTTACCGTCTCTTTTTGCTAAGCAATGTAAAATAGCCGCACTAAGGGTAGTTTTACCGTGGTCGACGTGACCAATAGTACCTACATTCAAGTGTGGTTTTGTTCTCTCAAAAGCTTCTGCTGCCATATTTTTGTATATATTATTATTATGCAACGTAAAATAATTTATTCTTTACGCTTGCGGTTTATTATGAATATTGTAAAATAATTTATTCTTTACAATACGATTAATTATTTTATTATTTTAATTAATTATTAAAATTCAAAAAAATTTAACAAATCTATTTTACCTAAAATCGCTAAAAAGTCAATACAAAAAGGAATTAAAAAGGTAAATCGTCTATTCCGAAAGAGTTGCTCTTTATCTCTTGGCTTACTGGCCTTTCCTTAATCGGTAATTGATCTATCCTTGTTTCAACAATTTTCTTACTTTCTTGACTATTCATGCCTTTCATTTTCTTGTAGTCATCGTAAGACATTACCACTAAAGAAGGCCCATTTTCATTGGCGATAATCAATTTACCCCCTTCGTCCTCTAATATTTTTTTTATATCTTCTAGGTTCATAGTGTTTTACTATTTTCTCTTTCCTTCAATAATCTCCTGACTAACATTACCTGGAACTTTTTCATAATTGCTGAACTCCATACTGAATGTTCCCCTTCCTTCAGTCAAAGACCTTAGGTTGGTTGCATATCCGAACATCTCTGACAATGGAACCTTAGCATCAATGACTTTCAGATCATTCCTATCCTTGGTCTCATCAATCTGGCCTCTCCTCGAAGAAATATCTCCGATGACATCTCCTAAGTAATTTGCAGGGATAACCACTTCTAATTTCATTATCGGTTCAAGGATATATGCACCTGCTTTCTTGGCTCCATCTAGGAATGCCATGGAAGCAGCGATCTTAAAGGCAATTTCAGAAGAGTCAACTTCATGGAATGACCCATCGTACAATATTACCTTTACATCGATGACTGGGTAACCAGCAACAACTCCTTTATCTAATGATTCTTTAATACCTTTCTCAACAGCTGGAATATATTCTCTTGGAATCGTACCTCCTTTGATCTCATTGACGAATTCAAATCCTTGTCCTCTCTCTCTCGGTTCCATCTTGATCTTGACGTGACCATATTGACCACGACCTCCGCTCTGCTTGACGAACTTAGCTTCTGTGTCTGAATTCCTTTCGATCGTCTCCTTATATGCTACCTGAGGCCTTCCGACGTTTGTCTCGACATTGAACTCTCTCTTCAGACGATCAACGATGATATCGAGATGTAGTTCACCCATTCCAGATAGAATAGTTTCACCTGTCTCTGGATTTGTTGCCATCCTGAAAGTAGGATCTTCGTCTTGAAGCTTTCTCAGTCCAAGGGTCATCTTCTCCTGATCTCCTTTTACCTTTGGTTCAACTTCGATATCGATAACTGGTTCTGGGAAAGTGATCTTTTCAAGAATTATCTTTTCACCTTTTTCCTCGCATAAAGTATGTCCTGTCGTAGTATTTTTCAATCCTACAAGAGCAACTAAGTCTCCTGCAAAAACCTCTTCGACTTCCTCTCTTTCATTAGCGTGCATCCTGACTATCCTACCGATTCTTTCCCTCTCTCCAGTGATAGTGTTCACTAGGTATCCTCCTTTAGTGAATTTTCCAGAATAAGCTCTGATAAAAGTCAAGGTTCCTACGAATGGATCTGTAGCGATCTTGAAAGCAAGAGCTGCAAATGGTTCATCATCACTAGGACTTCTCTCTATCTTCAGCTCCTCATTATCTGGAGTGCTACCGATCATAGGAGGAAGATCTAATGGACTTGGTAAGTAATATATTACTGCATCAAGAACTAATTGGACTCCCCTGTTCTTCAATGAAGAACCACAGAATACTGGGACTAATTTACAAGCAATAACTGATTTTCTCAAGACATCCTTGATTTCCTGAACAGTGATTTCCTGACCTTCAAGATATTTATTCATCAGACTCTCATCCTCTGAAACGATCTTTTCTATCATCTTGCTCCTCCATTCCTGAGCTTTTGGCATCAGGTCTGCTGGTATCTCACCCTTCTTGACATCCTTACCCATCTCGCCCTCGAAGGTGACGTGCTTCATCTCGATCAAATCGATTATTGAATCGAAATCAGATTCTTCTCCGATCGGAATCTGTACAGCTACAGCATTCTTCGTAAGCTTCGTAAAGATTGAATCTAGACTCCTCTCGAAAGATGCTCCTAAACGATCAAGCTTGTTGATGAAGCAGACCCTTGGAACATTATACTTATCAGCCTGTCTCCAAACTGTCTCAGATTGGGCTTCGACTCCGGCAACACCGTCAAAGACTACTACGGCACCGTCTAAGACTCTTAGACTTCTTTGGACTTCGGCAGTGAAGTCGATGTGTCCTGGGGTATCGATCAGGTTTATACGATATTCATCCTTCTTCTCTTTTTTCAAGTAATCTCCTGGGCACCAGAAACAAGTCGTGGCAGCTGAAGTAATAGTAATACCTCTTTCCCTTTCCTGTGCCATCCAGTCCATAGTAGCAGCTCCTTCGTGGACCTCACCGATCTTATGAGAGATTCCAGTATAGAATAGGACTCTTTCACTAGTAGTGGTTTTTCCTGCATCTATGTGGGCAATAATACCAATGTTCCTGTATTTTTCTATTGGATATAGTCGAGACATATATAATTTATATTATTTCTTTGTTATTTTTATATAATACAAGACCTATTTTAGCTTATAAAATAGGTCTTGCTTTGAATTTATGATTACCAGGCAAAGTGAGCGAATGCTCTATTAGCCTCTGCCATCTTATGGACATTTTCCTTCTTCCTTACAGATGTACCTGTATTCTTAGAAGCTTCTATGATCTCATCAGCTAATTTCTCCTTCATTGCCTTACCTTTTTTCGATCTTGATGTGCCGATCATCCATTTCATTGCCAAGCTCAACCTCCTATTAGCTTTTACTTCCATAGGAACTTGATATGTAGCACCTCCGACTCTTTTTGGCTTGACCTCGAGCACTGGAGATACGTTCTGAATCGCTGTCCTGAACACATCTAATGGATCCTGACTAGTTCTTTCCTTAATGATATCGAAGCTTCCGTAAACTATCTTCTGAGCGACAGTCTTCTTACCGTTCATCATCACTTGGTTGATGAACTTGGCTACCATAATGTCATTATAAACTAAATCTGGATTTATTATTTTCTTTTTGAATTTATAACCTGCCATATTTTATTTTAATTTATTTTGGCCTTTTGGCGCCATATTTACTTCTCTTCTTCTTCCTGTCCTTGACTCCTGCGCAGTCATAAGTACCTCTTACGATATGGTACCTTACACCAGGCAAATCCTTTACCCTACCACCCCTGATCATGACGATTGAGTGCTCTTGTAAGTTGTGACCTTCTCCTGGAATATATGCTGCCACCTCCATGCCGTTGGTCAATTTGACCCTAGCAACTTTTCTCAAAGCTGAGTTAGGTTTCTTTGGTGTTGTTGTGAAAACTTTGACACATGTTCCCTTCTTAAAAGAAGAAGCATATGCTTTCGGCCTATTGTGAATAGGATTAAATCCTGAAGCCAAAGCTAAAGCCTTGCTCTTCTTCTGTAAAGGCTTTCTATTTTTTTTAATTAATTGATGAATTGTTGGCATATTTTATAATTATCTACTTTCAATTTATTTGTAAAACTAAAATATCAAATTAATGCTAAACTGTCAAATAATAAAACACTAATATGCTGTAAGTGGACTGATGAAGAAATCATCAGAACGAGCATAATGTGCTAGTGAAGCAAAGTATCTTGTACTTGCTAAGGATAGCGGCCATTCAATATTAAATTATTCAATACATTGAAATACTATACTAAATGGCGAATAAATGCAAGGGCATGTATTGGTCCATATGATATGATACACCTCAGTACTTCCAAAAAATATGAAGCATAGATATAGTGGAAGCCATATGACAGTATATGGCACAACAATACCGATGGTACGAGGAATAGCCCAGTCTTCT
>JAQWEU010000065.1 GCA_028704755.1 Minisyncoccota bacterium
AAGCCGATCAACTTGATTAAAGCCGCCGCTACGGCCAACATACCTAATACTAAAAATATCAACGAGCGAAAATTCCTTGACTGGAAAGATATTTTGATCAGATCTCTCATAGATTGAATGTTTTCTGCATATGGTCTAATGTTTTCTACTTCTTTGTAAATTCGGTTAAGAGCAACAAGAGAGTAGAAGATAATATAAGCTATAACAGCTATTTCTAGTATAATAAAAATCAAAACTATTGGCTCCATTGTCCGATTGTATGAAAAATCGACAGCAAAAACATAAATAACCAATCCTGCAGAAATAAATTTGGCAAATTCGAGAATAACATTGCTATTTTTCTCGAAGTCATCATGCTTTGAAAAAACGCCTATAAGTCCTTTACTCTTCTCTTTTTTCATCTATTTGACATCAATAAAATCAATTTAATCAATAACTGATACTTCTTAGATATCAAGAGGGAAACAAAGAAACACAAATGTCGAAATAAATATAAAAACCAAATAATTAATCAGTCAATCCGTAGATACAACAGAAAGACTATAAAAACCATATAAAACGGGACAAATAAAAACATTATTGCCACAAAAGCAATTAAAGAATTAAATGCCTTCTTAACTTTCCTGGACGTAAGCAGTACTCCTACGATAAGTAACAATGAGAAAAGTATAGAGGCTGCCAGACAGGGAAGAAACACGACTAGGATTTCATCCAGCATCAACAATACTTTTGAAAGTATAGTACCAAATAATAAGAGCCATGCCGTCAAACAAAATAGTAGTCTGAAATCTTCCGACTGGAAACAATAAGCTAATAATCCTTTTGTAGTTTGGATTTTATCTGTGCTTGCAATCATGTCTTGTTTTTCTATAGATAATTTGATGCAAGCAACAATAGCAGACAGGGAAACAAATATCGCCACAGACGTTATAAATATAAGTATATTTGATGGGTCTAATGTTAGATCAAAAAAATATCCGCTCGCCAAAATAAAAATAATCATTCCTGACAGCAAGATGCAAATTAACTTACCGACGGTATGCTTATCTCTAGCACTTATAATTGACAGGAGTAATATTATTGTTGATGCCAAAATGCCATAATCCATACTAAGAAATACATCGCCCCCGCGGACATAATATATCATCGAAGCCAGAATCCGCCAGAATCCGCCAGAAGAGTATCCAGTATTCTCCGCAAATAAAATAACCAACCGGAAGATATATCTAAATACAATAAAAAATACCATACCTAAAATAAACAGCCTGAAATCGCTTGATCTAAAAAAGAAACTATGAACAATTTTACCCCCATTATCCGCCTGAATGGACATCTCTTTTTTCTTGTCTTCCATATAATTTGATTATCTTAATTATTCTATGTCCGAATCTTCACTTTAAAATTCCAGCATCTTCTCCACCCACTCCTTTGCCGACTTAAGATCCTTCGCCTCCAGGCTTCCCGTTTCATAGACCATGATTTTTGCTAAGAAGACATTGGACTGGTTCAGCTCGACAAGTATGTCCTGGATATCTTGCGGGGATTCGAAATCCATATATTTCTTCTCCCCGCCGATGATCTTCTCCAGACTCTTGACCGCCTTCTGGTCCAAGCTGAAGAATTTATTCATTAGGATAGTATCCAGATGGAAATCATCTTGCCAGTATTCGTCAGTAAGAGACTCTTCCAGGCTTGTGAGTGATTGGTCCAACTCTTTCATGGCATCCTCGTCTTCTGTCCAGATGGTCCCGAGCTTCGAGAATACAGCCTGCCTTATCCGTCTCGGACTTTCAAGCGTGATTTCCGAAGCTGATATCCCCCCTTCATCGTCCGTTACTGTCAATTTTACCACATAATTCTCGGGCTTTGCATATCTATGCGATGCGCTGACCTTGCCGGTCGCATCGGTATAGCTATTCTCTTCCGTAAGTACGGATATATCATCCGTACTGCCGTCTCCCCAATCAATCGAGGCAGTGTGCGTATCGAGCCAGCCGGCATCTGTGAAATCTCCTTCCAGGATAAATCTATCGAACGTATCCGCTATATCGAATTTCAAAATCGAGACCGATGGGTCAGTATTCGCAATCAATACATCGGCGTTCGCTATACTGCTCCTGTCCGTCAGGCCTTCATCGTCCGTCACTCTCAAAAAAACTTTTCCGGAATAATCATCGCCGTAAACGTGGGAAATAGTCGGCCCCGCAGAACTTGCATCATAATTGCCATCACCATTGAAATCCCATTCATAAAGCATGATACTGCCGTCGCTATCGGAAGAGCCCGAAGCATCGAAGATCACTTCCGCGCCTTCGCTTGCTTCATATTTCACCTTATCTAAGACCGCCTTGGGAAAGCTGAGGCTTCCGTCGGAAGTAATATCTCTTTCAAATCCCTCGATGCCATCTTCATCGAATTCCATCGTCACGCCTTTCCCTCCTTGCGATAAGACATCCCAATCCACGCCGAATTGATGGATCGTCTGATTGTCGGTCAAGATATTATCTGCCGCAAATTTGGTTTTTTCTTCGCTATTCTCAGAGAGGCTGAGAGTGAGATCGTAGGTCGCTTCGTATGAGCCGACGACCTGGGTCTTAAGATCCTTAATATCTTCGTTGGAATTACCGAAGACATAGACCGTTTCCGATTCCGGAACATAAATAGAATATGGGATATCTTCTACGATTTCGCCATCGACCAGACCAGTTACATTGCCTTCCGAATCGACAACTCGGAGTTCGCCGGGAGAATTGAGGTCAACAGCCATCAGAACCTTAAAATATCCATAAGAAGTCTCATTATTACCATTTATTCCTAATTCTAATCCCCTGATTTCCGTCGAAGGAAAAACTGTATTGGTTTCAACCTCATCCCAGTTAATAGTTATATCATCCGATGAATTGCCCTTGGTTTTTATATCTTTTAAAAATAAACTTCTATAGCCGCTGCCCTCTATTACAGCAATAAGGCTGGGACAATAAAGATTATAGGCACTGCACAGTTCAGGATTATGGATATGATATCCATAAGCAAGCCCTATGAGTTGCTTTCCAGGCTCAGCTCCTTGTTCTCTTTTCTGCATGAAGAAGTCATAGCTGCTTTCAGAGGCGCCCTTATTAAGAATCTTAAATTTTGAATAATCAGTATCGTCATAGATTATCTTCCTGTCGGAACCACCGGGGCTGTCTGCCGCGAATAAGGTAAAGTCACCGCTATCTTCCAAGGTCATTTTTTCTCCGCTGCTAGAATAAGATTCGTATTTCATCTCGTCATTCCCGTTCAGATCAGTATAGACCTTTTCGTATTTCGTGATATCTTCCCTCGGTTCCTGTGGAATGGCCTTTCCGTTTTTAATGTCTATAATTCTATATCCATGTCCCCAACCGTTATCATCTTTTCCCGCACTTTGGGTTTGAAGATAAAGGGGGTAATTTTTATTTTTTGTCCAATCCGATAATTCTATTTTATTACCCAACAAATCGAAAACTATACTATCATGAGTATGCCCAGAAAGAACAAGACTGACCGTGTTTTCATCACAGTAGGTGATAAATTTTGTCCAATTGTTTGAGATTGCTCCATCTGGGATAATCACACCTCCAAAGATATTACCATCCTCAAATTCTCCAGATCCCTTGTCATTCCACACAGTATTATGCATAAAAACTATTTTGGGAACAGAACTATATCTCGTAGCTAAGTTGTCCAATTCTTCCAGTGTGTTTATATTAAATCCTTCACTCTCAGGAGTCTGATCCCACTGTCCCGTATCCTCTCCTGAGTCCAACCCGATGATCTGAAATCCTTTATGATTAAAATAATAGTTATACTTGTTATATCCCCCCTCCCTGCTTATCTCATCATCCATAATTGACTCATCGTCTTTGAAAAGCGAAATTACTCCCCTGGGGCTATCTTTCATCACTTCAAAATAATTCTTCAGATAATCATTACCTCCGGAAATATCCGTCTGTCCCGACTGGAAAGCACTCGACTCGCTATCATACCTGTCATGATTCCCCGGGACGAAATATATCCCGATGCCCGTCCGCGCCGTATAGCCTTCTGTGATTGATTTGAAATCTTCGAGCCATCTGGTATTGTTATACTCCACATTATCCCCGCCTATCAGGATAAAATCCGGTCTTGGATTCAGCTTCTCTATATCATAAAGCACATCAGTAAATCGAGGATAGGTTTGGGATTCATAAGACTGCTCCACAAAAA
>JAQWEU010000021.1 GCA_028704755.1 Minisyncoccota bacterium
CTACTCCTACCAATACCTGCACCACTGGAACATCTTCTGCTATCACTACTGATCCTAATACAGTTCTCCTCATGCACATGGATGGTACTGACAACGGAACCACTTTCAATGACCAGACAGGGAAGACGGTTACCAGATACGGAGATACTAAGACTATTATAGCCACCAAGAAGTTCGGCTCTGCCAGTGCTTACTTCGATGGGACTGGGGATTATATGACTATTCCATATAACTCTGATTTTTATTTTGGTTCAAATAATTTTACGATAGATCTTTGGGTCAAGTTTAATTCATTACCAACAAATGATTCGTTTACCGCACTTTTAACTAATTTTGCAAGTGTTAGTAGTAAATGGGGTATATGGCTATATAATTATAATGGAACATATCAATGGAATGTAGGAGAATGTGATACTTCAGGGGGATGTACTGGTGCGGGGTGGCGATATGTTAATACTAATGGAATAGTTGTAAATAATTGGTATCATGTTGCATTTGTAAGAAATGGGAATAATTGGTATGTGTTTCAGAATGGGGTAATGTGCGGGTCTGCATTCATAGATTCAAAAGCAATGCTTGATATAGGTGGAACTTTCTATATCGGAAGGGAAGGTACGGTAAGAGAATTGAACGGTCAGATTGACGAGCTTCGTATTTCTAAAGGTATTGCAAGATGGACTTCGGGTTTTACACCGCCTAATAGCCAATATTATTGGTGGAATTGGGGTTGTAATGGAAGTAATGGTGGAACTAATAGTACGTGTGGTGCTAATAAATATCAATAATCTATGAGTAATAAAGCATTTACATTAATCGAATTATTAGTAGTCATAGCCATCATCGGTATCCTGGCTAGTTTCATCATCGTTTCCATGGGCAGCGCCCAAGGGGCAGCGAGTGATGCGAGGAGGAAAGCTGATATCAACCAGCTATCCAAGGCTATTCTGATATACAAGACTAATAATCCTGATACTACCCTGCCTATTGATCCTGATGGTTGTACGATAGGAGGAACTTGTAGTGATAATTCTATCTTCGGAAGTGCTTCAGTACTGCGTGATCCTAATGGTTCATATTATTCATACGAATCCGCTGATGGAGTCAATTTCACCATCACTTCTAGATTATCCAATGCTAACAATTATTCCTTCGATTCTTCTACCGGATTATACAGTGAAAACACTCCTATAACTACTATCAATGGTACTTGTGGTACTGATAATGATACTGTTACCCTATCTACTCCTACCAATACCTGCAGTACTGGAACACCTTCCACTGTCACTACTGATCCTAATACTGTTCTCCTCATGCACATGGATGGTACTGACAACGGAACCACTTTCAATGACCAGACAGGGAAGACTGTGACTAGGTATGGAGATACCAAGACTATTATAGCCACTAAGAAGTTCGGCTCTGCCAGTGCTTACTTCGATGGAAATGGAGATTATTTGTCCTTGGCTGATTCAGAGGATTGGAATTTAACTGCTAGTAAATATACGATTGATGGTTGGTTTTATTTCAATACAATAAACACAAGGCAAAATATCATTCAAAAGTTTGCAAGTGGGTCTGATGATATCGCTTTAGTTGTCAATCCTAATAATATACAATTTGCTGTCTATCAAGCGACGTATAAAGTTCTTTTGACTACCAATCCAATAACTTTTTCTACTGGTAGGTGGTATCATATTGCTTTTGTTAAAAATGAGAATACTGGATCAATATTCTTAGATGGAGTTCTTCAGCCTTTAGCTCAAAATACTTTTACTACTTTTAGTAATAATTCTGCTCCATTAGAATTATTCGGAAGCAGTAGGGATTTTAATCGATGGTGGATAGATGGATATGTAGATGAGTTCAGGATGAGTAAGGAGGTCCGCTGGATATCTGATTTTACACCGCCTAATAGCCAGTATTATTGGTGGAATTGGGGTTGCAGTGGAAGTGGTGGAGGAGCGAATAGTACTTGTGGTGCTAATAAATATCAATAATTTACATGAATAAACAAGCATTTACATTGATCGAATTATTAGTAGTCATAGCCATTATCGGTATCCTGGCTGGTTTCATCATCGTTTCTATGGGCGGAGCTCAAGGGGCAGCGAGCGACGCGAGGAGAAAAGCTGATATCAACCAGCTATCCAAGGCGATCATGATATACAAGACCAATCATCCTGATACTCCATTACTGATAGATGCAGACGGATGCAATATCGGAAGCGATTGCAGTTCTGATGAGATATTCGGCAGTGCTTCAGTACTGCGTGATCCTAATGGATCATATTATTCATACGAATCTGCTGATGGAGTCGATTTCACTATTACTTCCAGATTATCCAATGCTAATAATTATTCTTTTGATTCTTCTACTGGACTATATAGCGAAGACACTCCTATATCAGCAGTGAATGGAGTTTGTGGAGCTTCTGCGGGAATAGAACATGAGATAATCCCTACGACAGGTCTTTGCTCCGTCGGGAATCCTAGCGAAGTTTCTGGAGATGGCGTCCCTTATACTTGGAATTGCAGTGGAGTAGGTGGAGGAATTACTATTTCTTGTTATGCTACTAAGACTGGATGGGTAGATACTGGTCTAGGTTTTTATGTCATGAAGTATGAAGCCAAGATATTAGGTTATGAAGATGGTTATCAGGTATATAGTGAATCCTTTATCCCCATATCTCGTGCATCGGGTACTCCTTGGACAAGAATCAGTCAGACTCAATCTATTACTGAATGCCAGTCATTAGGCTCTGGTTATCATTTGATGACTAATGCAGAATGGACAGCCTTAGCTAGACATATAGCTAATCAATCATCTAATTGGAGCACAGGAATAGTGGGAAATGGAGTTCTTTCTAGAGGGTATTCGGCTAGCACCACATATGCTTCTGATGGTTTTCAGGATACTGCCCCAGCTCCTACTACAGGTACCGAGAATGATATTTATAATATTGGAGTCAATATGGTAGGACCTTCTGGAGCGTTTGATCTTAAAAGGATTCATAATCTTGCCAATGGAGGGGTGATATGGGATCTATCTGGTAATACTTGGGAATGGAACAGTGATATTTGTGTTCAAGGTTCTGGAGCGGGTAATTGGTATAATAGCGCATGGATAGAATGGAGTGATTCTAATTTATCCGACTATGAATTAGGATCAGCTGGTCCTAATCCTTTATATACTTCTACTCAGAATGTAGGAAGATATTATGGATGTGCTGCTAATGGAAATGGTTTTTTGCGTGGAGGGTCTTGGATTGATGGACTTACTTCTGGATTATTAGCTTCTTATTTGCGACATATGCCTTCTGAGTCTTATAATAATGTAAGTTTTCGTTGTGCTAAATAATCATTGTTTATGAAATATAAAGCATTTACCTTAATCGAATTATTAGTAGTCATTGCCATCATCGGTATCCTGGTTGGTTTCATCATCGTTTCCATGTCCAGCGCTCAAGGGGCAGCGAGTGATGCGAGGAGGAAGGCTGATATCAATCAGCTATCCAAGGCTATAATGATATACAAGACTAATAATCCTGATACGCCGTTACTGATAGACGCAGATGGGTGCAATATCGGAAGCGATTGCAGTTCTGATGAGATATTCGGCAGTGCTTCAGTACTGCGTGACCCTAATGGTTCATATTATTCATATGAATCTGCTGATGGAGTCAATTTCACCATCACTTCTAGATTATCCAATGCTAATAATTATTCCTTTGATTCTTCTACCGGACTATACAGTGAAGACACTCCTATAACTACTATCAATGGAACTTGCGGTACTGATAACGATACTGTTACTTTATCTACTCCTACCAATACCTGCAGTGCTGGAACACCTTCCACTGTCACTACTGATCCTAATACCGTTCTCCTCATGCACATGGATGGTACTGACAACGGGACCACTTTCAATGACCAGACAGGGAAGACTGTGACTAGGTATGGAGACACTAAGACTATTACAGCCACTAAGAAGTTCGGCTCTGCCAGTGCTTACTTCGATGGATCTGGGGATTATTTGACTGTTCCTGATTCAGATGATTGGAGTATAGGCTCAGGAAGTTTTACGGTCGATTTTTGGGCAAAATGTAATACTACAGATGCAACTTATCATGTAGCTATATTGCATAATGGACCTACTGGTTATGGAGATTGGGATGTGGCTGTTAATGGGACAGAGTGGCAGTTGTGGTCATCTTCGAACGGTACTTCTTGGAATGAAAATCTAGTAGCTGGAGCAGGTTCAGTCGATACGTCTAGGTTCCAGCATATAGCCTTTGTCAAAGATGGAACTAATATGATGCTATTCGTTGATGGGGTCCTTAAAGCATCAAGAACTTCTACTGCGACCTGGCCGAATTATGCTAATCCAGTGAATATAGGTTCGAATAATAACAGTACTCAGTATTGGAATGGTTATATTGATGAGGTGCGTGTATCAAAAGGTATCGCCCGATGGATTTCTAACTTCACACCACCCAATGCTTATTATTGGTGGAATTGGGGTTGCAATGGAAGCGGCGGAGGAACGAATAGTATTTGCGGAGCTAATAAATATCAATAAAATTAATTTTCTTATCATAACGACCTAAAAGGGTCGGGATAAGCCAGAAGTGAAGGATTATTAAGTAAAATTAAATTGCAAAATGAAAAATACAATATTGGTCATGTCGTTATTATCATTATTCCTATTATCAGGTAATGTCTTAGCCGAGGATAGTGTGTATGGAAGGTGTGGTATTTCCACAGGAGGAACATATCGTTCTGCTCCAACCAAGTATCTTTGCGATTCAGGAGAGGCTTCAGGGGTGGTCGGTATTGGAAATGAGTGGAAGTGGAGATGTGGTGATCAGTATCCGATGGATTGTTATGCGAAGAAATGGAAGATGTCCAAGGAGGATTATACTGAAATATTGCAGGAGGCCTTGGAAGGAAAAGAGATGTCCAAGATGGATAGAGGCCAATTAGTGGCTATGATAAGGAAAATAATCGGAATAATGAATGATTATGATGGTCGTGGATGGGGAAATTATACAAATTTTGGTTATTCGGTTGATTATCCAAAAAACAGCGGACTTCTAGAACGAGAATATCTCGTGTATAATTGTGATGATGCTAATCCGGATGTAATTGCTCACTTGAACAGTTGTAAATTGATGAGAAGGGGATTCGGTTTCAGGATAGAAGATAATTCTTGCCATGCAGATTTCGAAGTAAGGGCATATAGCATCGGTTATGATAGAATATTGGATGGCTTGACATTGGAGAAAATAAAAGAGCAGCTTGGAAGAGGAGAGGATGTTATTATAAACGGAGTCAAGGGTTTGAGGGTGAACAGCGTGAATGATCCAGTTTCGGGGTCGTCCGAGAGTAAGATATATCTGATAAATAATGACAGGCTGTATTCTTTGTCATATATGACTGATTCGAACTCTGATGATTGTAAGTATCAGGAAGATGTCTTCAAGAGGTTTTATTCCAGTTTCAAGATCAATAAAGAAATTGATCTTCCAAAAGAAAGTTCTGTGCTAATCGATGTGAACAAGAGAGTGGCAATCGCTGACGATAAGGAGATAATGCTTACTAGCGATACGGATTATTATTATTGGGGAGACGATAAGGATGGAATAAGGGCTTCATTGGGGCAGATATGCACTATAACTGACGAGAACAAGGGAATACATGATTTTACTAATGTGATCGGCGGACCTTCTCCTATCAGTGTTTATTATGTGAAGGATAGTGATAAGTATTATGCTAAGACGGTAGTACTTTTTGCAGGGCAATAAGATTATTTTTCAAGATATATAAAGTAATAGATTTTTAAATATGCAAAAACCCATAAGAGGTTTTACTTTGATCGAATTATTAGTAGTCATAGCCATCATCGGTATCCTGGCTGGTTTCATCATCGCTTCCATGGGCGGGGCTCAGGGAGCTGCTAATGATGCCAGGAGAAAAGCAGATATCAATCAATTAAGCAAGGCGGTGATGATCTATAAGACGAATCATCCTGATGCCTTGCTTCCTACCAGCAATAATTGCGAGATAGGAGATGATTGTCCTAGTACAGTAAATGAATTATTGGGTACAGCTTCAATATTAAGAGATCCTGGCGGTACTAGGAATTATACCTATACTTCGGATGGGAATGACTATGTCATCAATTCAGTATTGTCCAATGATGAGAACTATTACTTCGATTCCAGTACTGGAACGTACTCCATTTCTTCTAGTAATCCTCCTATTCCTGGTAATGGGGTCTGTGGATCATCGAACAATACCAATTCATATACTATCCCTATTAATAATCTATGTACCCTAGGGGTTGCCAGTGTTGTTTCGGGGGAGGGGCCTTGGGTTTGGACTTGTAATGGTACTGTTACAGCGAATTGTTCTGCTAATAAGAAGATAGACGGAGTATGCGGGGTCGCGGGTAGTAAGGAATATCCGTTCGGAGGCACTTCATATGGAGATGATAATATTTGTGATATAGGGATTCCTGAATCTGCTCCTGCTTTTCCTGAGGCAGGAGGAGTTTCTAACTGGAATTGTAGTGGACAATACGATGGACTATCAGATTCTTGTTCTGCATCAAGGATAGGGGTAATCGGATATTTGAAAAGGAAACCTATTACCATCACTTCGTCTTCGGCGCTTACGGATTATCAATTGAAGATTACCATATCTTATGATGCTGATATGCAGGCTGATTTCGATGATTTGAGATTTACTTCTTCTGATGGAAAGACACTGCTTAGTCATTGGTTGGAGTCAAAGACTGATTCTTCTATGGCTACTGTTTGGGTCAAGGTTCCGAGCATATCCAATGGAAGTAATCAGGCATATATGTATTATGGAAATGCTTCAGCAGCCAGTGCTTCGGATGGGGAAAATACCTTCATATTCTTTGATGGATTCGACGGTACTTCTTTGAATGCTTCGAAGTGGGATTCTTCTGGACCAGGAACTATTACTGTGTCTGATGGGACATTGAAGGTAATCGTTGCTACTCCTGCTTGGACAACCATACAATCAAAGTCTTCCTATAATGTTAATTATCCAATCGCACAGAGATTCTCGTGCAAGATATCTTCCGATAATATATCTTATCAGCTGGGAATGAGGAATGACCATGCTATAATGGTGGATAGGTGGCAAGGTGGAGACGTCTCTCGATGGGTCACTTATAATGGGACTCAGACTAACACTGCGCGTTCCGATTCTTTTGTCGGGAATTATAGAGCCTTTGATCTAGTATATAAGGGTGATTCGGCAAAATTCTATTGCGATGATTCGTTGAGGGCGACTCATACTACTAATATTCCTTCATTGCCTATGAGCAATTGGTTCAATATCGGTAATGACGTTGCTGGTACTACTTTTTATCTTGATTACACTTTTTTTTATAAATATACCGACATCGTCCCAAGTTATTCTTTTGGAGAAGAACAAGGAAGTTAATAATTTTAATTCTTATGAATAAACAAGCATTCACATTAATCGAATTATTAGTAGTCATAGCCATCATCGGTATTTTGGCTGGTTTCATCATCGTTTCTATGGGTGGTGCTCAGGGTGTTGCTAATGATGCGAGGAGGAAAGCTGATATCAACCAATTGTCTAAGGCCGTAATGATATACAAGACTAATAATCCTGATACTACCCTGCCTATTGATCCTGATGGTTGTACGATAGGAGGAACTTGTAGTGATAATTCCATTTTCGGCAGTGCTTCAGTACTGCGTGATCCTAATGGTTCATATTATTCATACGAATCTGCTGATGGAGTCAATTTCACCATCACTTCCAGATTATCCAATGCTAATAACTATTCCTTCGATTCTTCTACCGGATTATACAGTGAAGACACTCTTATAACTACTATAAATGGGGTTTGCGGTACTGATAACGATACTGTTACCCTATCTGCTCCTACCAATACCTGCAGTACTGGAACATCTTCTGCTATCACTACTGATCCTAATACCGTTCTCCTCATGCACATGGATGGTACTGATAACGGAACCACTTTCAATGACCAGACAGGGAAGACGGTGACTAGGTATGGAGACACTAAGACTATTACAGCCACCAAGAAGTTTGGCTCTGCTAGTGCTTACTTCGATGGAAATGGAGATTATTTGTCCTTGCCGTCATCAGCTGACTATAGTTTTGGAACAGGAGATTTTACTATAGATTTTTGGGTGTATTTGAATAGCTTAAATGCTCAAAATACTATACTTGATGGAAGGGGTGTCTTATCGGCAAGTCCTTGGGTGTTTAATATTTTCGGAACAATCGGAGGGGGATTAGCTAATTCATTTTCTTGGTATGATGGAAGCCATCATGTAACTGTAGGTATTACTCCGACCACAGGGCAATGGTATCATGTAGCAGTCGTAAGAAGTTCGGGAGTGGCCAAGATATATGTGAATGGAATAAGTTATTTCATGGCTAGCTTGCCTGCTAATTATTCAAATACTGGGGCAATATATGTAGGACGTGGCTTTGATTCTTCTGCTTTTTATCTTAATGGCTATATCGATGAACTTAGAATATCTAAAGGTATTGCTCGCTGGACATCTGATTTTACACCGCCTAATAGCCAGTATTATTGGTGGAATTGGGACTGTAACGGAAGCGGTGGAGGAGCGAATAGTACTTGCGGGGCTAATAAATATCAATAATCTATGAGTAATAAAGCATTCACATTAATCGAATTATTAGTAGTCATAGCCATCATCGGTATTTTGGCTGGTTTCATCATCGTTTCTATGGGCGGAGCTCAAGGGGCAGCGAGTGATGCGAGGAGGAAGGCTGATATCAATCAATTAAGCAAAGCCGTAATGATATACAAGACTAATAATCCTGATACGCCGTTACTCATAGATGCAGATGGGTGCAATATCGGAAGCGATTGCAGTCCTGATGAGATATTCGGCAGTGCTTCAGTACTGCGTGATCCTAATGGAACGTATTATTCATATACATCTGCTGATGGAGTAGATTTCACTATTACTTCAACCTTATCGAATGATCATAAGTATTTATTCGATTCGTCTACAGGAACATATACTGAAGGGGTAGGAATCAATGGAGTATGTGGAACAGCTAATAAGGCTTATTACATCACTTCTAGCTCTTTTGGGACAGATACGTTCTGTACTGGTGGAACATTATCTTCTACTCCTAGTTTTCCTAGTGTAGGGACTCCTTCTACTTGGTCTTGCATAGGAAGTGGTGGAGGAATCATCGCTTCTTGCAATGCTTCAAAATCGTCTTCATCCTGCATATCAGGAGGAGGGCTTACTTGTAGTGAGACAGTTGATGGAAATTATGTCGTTAATAAATATGTCCTGTCTGGAGTTACTACGGGAACTACCACTTGGACAGTTCCTAGCGGAGTCTCTTCTGTCGAATACCTTGTCGTAGGTGGTGGAGGTGGTGGAGGTGGCCATATGGGTGGAGGTGGAGGTGCAGGGGGATTCCTTGCTACTACTGGCTTTCCTGTCTCTGGATCAATAACTGTTTCTGTGGGTGCTGGTGGAATCGCTGGAGATTATCCTACTACTTATAAGGGGGGAGATGGAACACAGTCTTCTTTTGGATCAATAATCGCGAATGGTGGAGGGGGTGGAGGAGGTTTTACTAATCCGACCTCTGCACCTCAGAATGAATATAGTTATGGTAATAATGGAGGCTCTGGAGGAGGTGGAGGTGCAATATATGATACTGGAGTCCCAGTTGTTGGGATAGGAAACCAGGGGAATAATGGAGGAACTGGAAATTATCCAGATAGGTCTGGTGGAGGAGGTGGAGGAGCTGGTTTAGCGGGAAGTAATTCTAGCTATTACACTGGTGGATCGGGAGGAGCTGGATTGACTTCTAACATATTAAAATCTGATAATTTTGCCACTTTATATGTTTGTGGTGGAGGAGGTGGTGGTGGACAGTCTAACGGAGGGTCTGCTAGCTATGGAGGTGGATCTGGAGGAAAACTGTATACTATCGGTACTGATGGCAGTGTTAATACTGGTGGTGGTGGAGGAGGAGGAAGAGATACTGCTGGTGGTAAGGGAGGGTCTGGAATGGTAGTTATAAGATATTTGGTGCCTTAATGATATATGAATAAACAAGCATTTACATTAATCGAATTATTAGTAGTCATAGCCATTATCGGTATCTTGGCTGGTTTCATCATCGTTTCCATGGGCAGCGCCCAAGGGGCAGCGAGTGATGCGAGGAGGAAGGCTGATATCAACCAGCTATCCAAGGCTATTCTGATATACAAGACTAATAATCCTGATACGCCGTTACTGATAGACGCAGATGGATGCAATATCGGAAGCGATTGCAGTTCGAATGATATCTTCGGCAGTGCTTCAGTACTGCGTGACCCTAATGGATCATATTATTCATACGAATCTGCTGATGGAGTCGATTTCACCATCACTTCCAGATTATCCAATGCTAATAACTATTCCTTCGATTCTTCTACCGGATTATACAGTGAAGACACTCCTATAACTACTATCAATGGGGCTTGCGGTACTGATAACGATACTGTTACCCTATCTACTCCTACCAATACCTGCACCACTGGAACATCTTCTGCTATCACTACTGATCCTAATACAGTTCTCCTCATGCACATGGATGGTACTGACAACGGAACCACTTTCAATGACCAGACAGGGAAGACTGTGACTAGGTATGGAGATACCAAGACTATTACAGCCACTAAGAAGTTCGGCTCTGCCAGTGCTTATTTCGATGGATCTGGGGATTATCTGACTATTCCGGATTCGGAGGATTTTAATTTTGGAAATGGCTCATGGACCATTGAAACGTATTTCAATAATCGTGTTGCTTCAGCTTCGCCATTCTGTATTTACAGTCAATATAGTAATATTTCGGATAGATCTACAATATTCTTGTATGGAAATGGGACAGGGTTAGATTTGCGAATGTGGGTAGGTGGTGCATATATTATAAATCTAGGAACATATACGATAACACCGAATACTTTTCATCATTTGGCAATTTCTTCCGACGGTTCTGTATTGAGGGTCTTTGTTGATGGAAATTTATATGCATCAGTGGCTTCGCCTACGATGTCGAATTATTCGGATGTTTTATTTATCGGAGGGGATAATTATAATAATACCCCACAATCATTTTTTGATGGCTATATCGACGAACTTAGAATATCTAAAGGTGTAGCTCGCTGGACATCTGATTTTACACCGCCTAATAGCCAATATTATTGGTGGAATTGGGGCTGCAGTGGAAGTAATGGGGGAACAAATAGTACGTGCAGTGCTAATAAGTATCAATAATAGAACTATATTGATAACGGGCAAGGGTTCATATCGATTGAATCATCGGTATCAACGGTATACGATAGTGTTGTTAATCGCTTCTTAAGAGGCGATTTGTTCTTTTGATCCGTTTGACAAATAGGGATTATGGGTTATCTTGATTATGGTAATCAATCATGCCAGAACCAGTTATCATAATCGATGGTCCGGATAAGTGGGACCTTGTCAGCTCTTTTGCTGATAGGAGGAATGTTGAATTCAGGACAGAAAATAGTACCATAAGTGGAATCGTTGATCAGATTCAGCATGAAGATGGTTCGAGATGTTCTTTCAATATCATCCTGAGTCGTAATGGCAAGAAAGATAAGATCCATTATGATACTAGGATTAAGCGGGGCCGTATCGTTGTCGTGTGACAGATGATAAGCCTCTTTTTTTTGCAAAAAATTTGAATAAATTATTTTTATTTGGCAATATGTTATTTCTTTGTTAAGATAATGTTAATAAAAGTTAAATAATAACTATGAACAACAAAAAGGCATTTACCCTTATTGAGCTATTAGTAGTCATAGCGATAATAGGGATATTATCGGCTTTAGTCTATGTTGGATTGGGCGAGGCTAGAAAGAGCGCTCGTGACTCTGTCAGGAAGGCGGATGTCGATAGCTATGCTAAGGCTCTGATGATGGAAAAGACCATCGGCTCACAGAAGTTTCCTGAAGAGGGGGCTATCTGCTGTCTTGATGCAGAGATAGGAGATCCTCTTTATTGCAATAATGTCAGGAACAGTGAGAAGATCAAGGAGGTTCTGACTGCTATCCCGAAGGATCCTTTGGCGAATGGAACGACTGATCATTGCTATAGATATATCTCGAATGGAACTTCTGCTACTATCACAGTTTCATTAGAAAAGGGAGAAATATATACTTATGTCTTGGGGGAGAAGGAGTTAATGGAAACTTCATCGTCTGCTCTTACATTGAACGTACTTGCTAGTCCGCCTAGTATCGGAGGTTCCTGGTCAAGGGATTCTGGTGCTGGAGATAGGAGTATTGTGAGGAAAGGGATAGATGAGGCTCCTACTTTGATGACTGAAGGAGAGGAATTGGTCAACAGTAGTACTGAATCGTTCAGCGATACTGGACTTAACTATGATACTGAGTATTGTTATACCTTATGGAATTATAATTCTGCTGATGGACTCTATTCCAAAGCTTCTAATTCTTGCTCAACCACTTATCCTGCTCCTGTTACGTCATTGAATGCCGTTTCGTCATCTTCTTCGACGATAGGACTCTCTTGGGTAAAAGCTCAGTCCGGGTATAGGACTATTATCAGGAGGAGTACTGGTTCTAATCCTCAGTCAGTCACTGAAGGGGATAATGTCTATAGTAGTGTAGCTGATCAATCTTTTACTGATACTGGATTATCGGCTGGTACTACTTATTACTATTCTGCCTTTTCGCATAACGAAGGGACTAATCTGAACTCTGCCCCGATATCGTATTCTGCGACTACTTCTCCAGCTATTCCTACCGCTTCGGCAGCAGCTACTAGTTCTTCTGCTATCAACCTGGCTTTCACTGTTCCTAGTGGAGCGGATAGTGTAACTGTGAGGTATAGGCAAGGACAGCCTGCTCCATCTTCTTTGTCAGATGGTTCTTCGCTTGGTAACCAGTCTTCGAGTCCTTATTCCCATACAGGACTTTCAGGGAATACTGAATATTGTTATTCTGTCTGGGGATATAACTCAATAAGTTCTATGCATTCTGATTCTCCGGCTACGGCTTGTGCGACAACACTCATACCTACTCCGGTTATTCCATCACTATCTGTGTCGGCTGCTAGTTCTTCTGCGATCAATATCACTTACAATTTACCAGCCAATGCTACAAAAACAGAGATCGTCAAGATCAGCCCTGCTTATACTTGGACTCAGACATCGGGAACATCTTTGACTGACTCTAGCTTATCTCCTTCTACTCAGTACTGTTATAAGGCTAGGAGTTGTAATTCCCAGGACCTTTGTTCGAGTTATACTGCGAATGCTTGTGCGACCACCTTAACTCCGATCAATGGAGCTTGTGGAACTGCAAATGGAGTAACATTTCCCTCTGGAACTACTTCATACGCAGGATATAGCCAATGTTCATCTGGAAATTCTTCTAATACAGCATTCCCTGCTCAAGGAGGAAGTGTCTCTTGGGTCTGCAATGGGATCAATGGAGGTTCAAATTCTGTTGCTTGTGGCGCTTCTAGGGTGGCTCAGGCTTGTGGTTTTCCTGGAACGACTGTCTATTATAATTCAAGTGCGGTCGTCAATGGGAATACTATCGTGTGTGATGGTAATGGAGGAGTATGGACTAATAATATAGTATGGACAGATTGGGATGCTGCAGTCACTGCATGCAATAATCTGACTTATGCTGGGAAAGGTCCTGGTAAATGGATATTGCCAGCGATTGCCCAATTACATCAATGTTATAATGGATCATCTGTTTGTCGTAACATCGTTACTTCAGCTGCTTATTATGAATGGTCTTCGACATTGTATAGCAGTGATCCATTGATGTATTATGTATTGGATTCTTATGGAACTGATTCTGGAACGAATAAACCAAATGCTTCTTATGTCATGTGCAGGTATGTTCCTTAATCTGTAATTATTTAGAAAATAAAATCGCTTCATTGAAGCGATTATTTTCTTTCAGACAATTCCATCTGAGCAGAGAGGATCAGATACCCTGCATAAAACGAAGCCAATGAACCAACAGCTGCATTAGCATAGACAGCGGAGATGCTATTAGCAGTTATTCCTATCAGGGATAGGAGATAGGTAACAATACAGCAGGCTCCGATCGCCGACAGGGGGATCAAGGAAATCCTTCCTATTATAATAGTCCTTTCCTTCATAGTCATACCTTGTTATAGTATTACAATAATTGAGCATTTTCGTCAAGAATATTGGCTCGTAACTCTTTTTATTTTCCTTAAAAAATGGTATTAATGCAATTAGTCATAAGAAAATATAATCAATAAGATGAACGATTGGCCAAAATATTATCATAATCAATTGATCGTCAATAATCCTTCTGGTATTGCGATAGTCTGTGGGTGGACTAAGAAAGAACTCATCTGGAATAACCTTTCTGGGGAGGCTAGGAAGAAAGTCTCGATAATAGGGCAATTGTATTCGAAAGAAGGGATAAATTATATAATCCGTAACATATTCCTGAATCCTGGGGTAAAGGCCTTGATAATCACTGGAAGCGATCTGTCGCAGAGCTTGAAAGAGTTGTCTGATTTCCTGGATTCCGGGCATTCGGACGTCATCCATCCTGAGATACCTGAAGAGAAGCAGAAGCAATTCTTTGACTATTTTTCGGGAAGGTATAAGTCAGTAGGATTGCAGGAGCTTGATGGCCATATTCTCGGATTGGAAATCGAAGAGGATGATTGGATAGTTTCTCCAGAGGACTTTCCTGAACATAGGACAGTGATTGTCAATACTTTTCCGTCTGAGGAGACAGCTTTCAGGGTAGAAGATAAGAAGATCGCTGGAGCATGGCTCAAGGTCTTGGATAGGATCGTCAAGTTCGGAAAGGAGAAAATGAGCTCATATGATGAGCCTCAGAGAGAACTACTGAATATCCTCACGGTGATAAGTGAAGACGTCTCTAAAGACCCATTTCTGCCCGATTATATGTATTTCAAGAAGGAAGATCTCCTTAATTATTATCCTCAGATCATGACTGATAATCTATTCGAAGGGATAGAGTATACTTATGGAAGCAGATTGAGGAACCATGGAGGGATCGACCAAGTAAGAGGGATGATCGATGAGCTTAAGAGGGAGAGGTTCTCGAGGAGAGCGGTAGCATTCACCTGGAGCGTTGAGAAGGATTTCAACAATCCTAAATGTCCTTGTCTGGATATCATCCAGGCGATCGTCCAGAACGATAAGCTGTTCTTGACGGCATATTTTAGATCGAATGATATGTATAGGGCCTGGCCACAGAATGCTTATGGATTGTTAGCTGTCCAGGAGGAAATCGCCCAAGGATTAGGTATATGCCCTGGAAAATTGACCATTATTTCCTGTTCAGCCCATATCTATGAGAGGGACTTGAAGGAGGCGAGAGATGTCCTTTCAAAGCATAAGGATCTCCTAGAGTGCGTATATGACCCAAGGGGGAGTTTTGTCATCAGGGTAGAAGATGGAGAGATAGTAGCTAAGCATATCGATCCTAATGGGTTGGAGCTGCAAGAGATCAAGGGGAGGAATTGCTTGGAAATGAGAGATAGGTTAGCTCCTTTCATTTCTGACGTGGCTCATGGAATATATATCGGAACTGAACTGATGAAAGCGGAAAGAGCTCTGAAGGAAGGAACAGAGTATGTCCAAGATGCGTGATTATCATAATCATAATGACTCTTATGGAAATACGGATAAGAAAATATCAAAAGGATGATCTCATAAGGTGTACGAAGATGGTCAGGGAAACTTATATGAAGTGCTGTTTTTCTGATGGGACGAAGCAAGCATCAAGAGAATATATGGACATGTACGATACTGACAGGAATCTTGATTTCGCGAAGAAGATGATGGAGATGTCAAAGATATTCTTCGTCGCTACCGTTGACGGCCAGATAATCGGACTGGTCAGGGGGAGCAAGGAGAGGATAAGGGGTCTCTATGTCGATTATCGATATCACAGAAAAGGAGTGGGTAGGGCACTATTGAAGAAGTTCGAGAAGGAAGCCTATCGCGAGGGATCGAGAGAGATAAGGATAAGAGGATCTCTTTACGCAATCCCTTTCTATCAGGAGGAGGGTTATAAGAAGACGACTGGCATCAGGTCCATGGGAGGAGTGAAGATACAGCCGATGAAAAAGATATTATCATGAAGAAGAAGATATCATTTAGAGAAGAGGAGATATCCTATACTATAGCGAAGAACAAGCTTTCCAAGGGGCTGAAGATAACTATCAACAGTGACTCTGAGGTGAGGGTCAGCATACCTTTATGGATGCCGGTAACCCTGGCTGATAATTTCGTCAAGGAAAAGATCAGTTGGATAGTTGATAACATGGCGAAAATAAAAGAGAAGATGGGTGACTCACGATTGAGATTGGGAGATGGGGACTATCTAAAACATAAGGAAGAAGCCCGTAAGCTCATAAAGGAAAAGGTCTCGTATTATAATCAGTTCTATGGCTTTAAAATAGGCTCCATAGCGATCAGGAACCAGAAGACTAGATGGGGAAGCTGTTCATCGAAGAACAACCTGAATTTCAATTATAAGGTGGTTTTTTTGCCAGAGGCACTGGCTGATTATGTCGTGGTCCATGAGATCTGCCATTTGAAGGAGATGAACCATTCGGAAAGGTTCTGGAAGTTGGTATCAAAAGTATTGCCAGATTATGCCCTGCGAAGAAGAGAATTGAAAAAGTATAGGATATGATTGACATAATCGATCAAATGAAATATCTTCTTAATGTCAGTAGTATGAATTAATGGTTTTTTGAAAGAGGTCTTGAAATGTTAGAATCGTTGTTGGATTTCGGTTATGCAAGAGAATTGAATATATTAGAAGAAAAGAACATCAGGTGCGCTCAGATCGTTCCACGGAAACTCAGCTTGCCAAAATTAGGTCAAGTGATCCATCCTGAGGATTGTCCGGTAATCAGTTTTTATAATTTCCTGCTCGATGAGCTTCCGAAGCTGTCCCGGGTATCGTATAATGATGTAAGCGTACGTCAGGATCTGCAAGTCATCTATCCGCTATATGAGGCGGAAGCAGGAAGGTTATTCTTATCATGGTCCAATGAGGCTTTATGGGAATTCTCACGAATGATGAACAACAGTGATCCATTTTCTCTTTTCTGTTATTTTAAATTCCTCAGACAGATGTCTGAATTCTAATTTTATGAGCTTATGGCTCATTTTTTATATCTTAACCAATAATTTGGCCGAGAAGGCCATTGTTTTGA
>JAQWEU010000022.1 GCA_028704755.1 Minisyncoccota bacterium
AAGGGCGAGCCGGGAGAATAGTTTCTGTGAGGGGAAGAGGGCAAGGGATAATTGAGGTGGCGCACCGTTTGCGTAGAGTGCTCTTGTTTGCGAGCAAGTGGTATACTACTACGAACAACTAACGAACATTCACCACAAAGATCACAAAGAACGCACAAAGACGAATTGATTTGATCTTGGCTCACCAGCATCATTTCTTAAATGGGTGGCGGTAAAAATTGAGGGATGATAAAAACCAGGAAATGCAAGTGTCTGCTGAGAGGCAGATGAGCTCTCCAGGGAGATCATCGGCGCTGCTATCGAGGTTCACAAGCATCTTGGTCCTGGGCTCTTTGAATCCGCTTATGAAGAATGTATCTGCTGCGAGCTGGGTTTGAGAGGAATAAAGTTCAAGCGCCAGGTGCCTTTGCCCTTGAATTATAAAGGAATGAATCTTGAGTGTGGCTATCGACTTGATCTGTTGGTGGAGGACCTGGTAGTGGTAGAATTGAAAGCGTTAGAGGCCATTGAACCTATCCATGAAGCGCAATTGCTTACCTATCTGAAATTGAGGAATACCTGGCTTGGGATGATTATCAACTTCAATGTGAAGATGCTCAAGGATGGGGTAAGAAGACTCGTCAATGGATAAATGGATAAAGTATTAATATATTATTTTTGCACTACAAACTCTAACCACGAAGCTCACAAAGTTCACAAAGAACGCACAAAGATGAATTAGCCATCAGTGTTCCATTGATAAGGACGTCTTTGTGAGTCCTTTGTGCGCTTTGTGTTCTTTGTGGTGAGCGTCGTAGTAGTAGGCTTTAATTCTCTTCATTCGAGGCTAAATCGTTCATGATTGCAATAATCCTAGGAACCCGGCCGGAGATCATCAAGATGGCTCCTATTATCCGAGAGTGCCAAAGCAGATCTCTGGACCACTTCGTCCTTCACACCGGCCAGCATTACTCCTATCAGATGGACCAGGTCTTCTTCGAGGAGTTGGAGCTACCCACACCCGAGTACAACCTGGACGTGGGTTCAGGCACTCACGCCGAGCAGACCGGTAAGATAATGGCGGGCGTGGAGAAGGTTCTGATGGATAGAAGGCCGGATGTGGTGCTGGTTCAGGGAGACACAAACACAGTTCTGGCTGGTGCTCTGGCGGCCAGCAAGCTGCATATCAAGGTCGGCCACGTGGAAGCGGGCCTGCGAAGCAATGACCGGAGCATGCCTGAGGAGATCAACCGCATAGTAGCAGATCACATTTCCGATTATCTATTTGCTCCCACAGAGAACTCAAAGGATAACCTGCTCAAAGAGGGTATCTCGGAGGAGAAGGTTCACGTTACCGGGAATACCATTGTGGACTCGGTCTATCAGAATCTGGAGATCTCCAAAAAGAAGGCCAATGTTCTGGAGAAGCTCGGGCTGAAGCCCAAGGAGTACTTTCTGGTGACCGCCCACAGGGCTGAGAATGTGGACAATCCTGAAAGGCTGGGGGAGATCATCAAGGGCCTCAGACTGGTGGGCAAGGAGTTCTCCTTGCCGGTAATGTTCCCCATGCACCCACGCACCAGGAAAATGGCGGCTGAATTTGGGTTTGAGTTTGACGGAATCAGGGCAATTGAGCCGTTAGGATTCCTGAAATTTCTGCAACTGGAGGCTAACGCCAGGTTGGCCTTGACAGACTCTGGCGGAGTGCAGGAGGAGGCATGCATTCTGGGGGTGCCCTGCGTGACGCTGCGGGAGAACACGGAGAGGCCGGAGACTGTGGCGGTGAATTCTAGCATTCTTGTTGGAGCAAACTCTGCTCGGATATTCGATGGGGCCGAGCTAATGATGGGAAATGACCATCAATGGACGAATCCATTTGGCGACGGAACCGCAGGTAGACAGATCATAAATATATTAAGCTAAATTCCAAAGAACGACCTGCTTTCCTGATGAATATATTATGATGAGGTTAAATGTACGTAATTGGAATCGGGAAAACAAAGTTCGGAATTCTAAGTGAAACAATTGCTCAATTGGCTTACAAAGCCATGTATGAAGCAATATCCGATAGCCCTATTTCGATTAACGATATTGGTGCTGTTTATGTATCTAATTTTCTTGGTTCTCTCTATCAAAAGCAATTGCATTTAAACGCTGTAATCTCGAGCTTACTCCCTGGACTTAGAATACCAATTATTGGAATTGAAACCGCCTGTGCATCTGGGGCCAGTGCATTTTACCAGGGATTGCTGGCTTTGAGCCGATTCGAAAATGTTCTTGTGGTCGGCGTTGAAAAGATGACGGATGCAACAAAAATGAAAAGCATTGAAAATTTGGCGATGGCCGGAGACAGAAAACTGGATCAAAAGCAGGGCTTGATCTTTCCTGCTAACTATGCACTGATTGCACAACAACATATGATAAGATATGGAACTACACATGACGATCTTTCGGCAGTTTCATTTAAGAATCATAAAAACGCGAATTTGAATCCCCTGGCCCATTTTAATTATAAGCAAGTTACTATGGATATGATTAATAGATCACCAATAATCTCTTCTCCCTTGAATCTATTCGATTGCAGTCCTATATCAGATGGTGCATCAGCAGTTGTGCTATCACGTGATAGAAAAAGCGATCGAGACGTTGAGGTTATTGGATCTGATTTGGCTACCGATTATATCTCTTTGGCACAGAGAAAAGAGACTACATCATTTGCCGCTACAAAAATAGCGGCAACGAATGCCTTTGGTCAGGCTAAGCTGCGGCCTAAAGACCTTGATATTGTAGAGGCACATGATTGTTTCACCATTGCGGAACTTGTAGCAATGGAAGATCTTGGCATCTGTAAGCCTGGAGAGAGCAAAGATTGGATTCGTCAAGAAAGAACGACCTTGAATGGAGTCCTTCCGATAAATACAGACGGTGGGCTTAAGGCAGACGGTCATCCAATTGGAGCATCCGGCATTGCTCAAATATACGAAATTGTAACACAATTAAGAGGCGAGGCCGGCAAGAGACAGGTAGACCGAGCTAGAATCGGACTGGCTCATAATGTTGGAGGCATTGGCGGGACGGCAGTGATTCACATTCTGAGGGGGTTATCATCATAATATGGGAATGTGAAAGATGCAAAAAGAAGTGGTATTACCATGTAGAAAAATGCATCTTTTGTAAAGGTGACCTTAAACCTGTATCCTCAACAAGATTAACTATTAAAGGTGTAACAAAAGTCCATATTCCTTCTCCTGAACATGACCGAGTGCCGTACTATGCGCTATTATTAGATGATGATTATGGTAACATTTGCATAAAGAAATCATTTAAGAATTATGAAATTGGTGATACGATAGAGTTTGATTCAATTGAATCTGGCGTTCCCCAAGCTAAAATACAAAAAAAAATAGCGATTATAGGTACTGGGCTGATGGGGAAACAACTAACTCAGTTCTTCTCTCAAAATGGATATTCGGTTATATTGTATAGCCGAACTGAAGAAGGATCTGTAAAGGCTATTAAAAAAATCGAGAAAGGATTATCTAAGACGAAAGACCCACAAGAGATCAAGATAATAACAAATAGGATTGATCCTAGCGACGAATTATCCCGACTTAAAGATGCGGAGCTTATTATCGAGTCCGTTATTGAAGACATGGAAATCAAAAAGCAGCTATTTAGCGATATAAGCTCTATGTGCCAGAAAAATGCGATCATTGCAACAAATACCTCCTCGCTTCCTATAACTGAGCTTGCTACCTTTGTCTCCAATCCGGAACGATTTATTGGTATGCATTTTTTCAATCCCGTTTCAAAGATGCAACTAGTCGAGATCGTATATGGTCAGGATACTTCAAAAGATACCATTGAATATGTAATCAATCTCTCCAATGGGCTAGGAAAAACGCCGATACTGGTAAAGGATTCTCCTGGTTTTATAGTAAATCGCTCTTTAATGCCTTTCATAAATGAAGCCGCATCTCTATTGCAAGAAGGCGTTTCCCCTAATGATATTGATAATGCAATAAAACTAGGGCTGAACCATCCCATGGGACCTTTGGCTCTCGCGGATTTAATTGGTTTGGATATATGTGTGTCTATAATGAAAACATTATACAAAGGATTTAATGACGCGAGATACATTCCTTCTCCCATGTTTCATGAGCTAATTAGTAAGGGTCATTTGGGCAAAAAGGTTGGCAAGGGATTTTATAATTATTCAATTTAATTCAATCTGGCTTTTAAACCAATCTATTATATTACTCTAAATATCATTAAAGGGAGTCTGCATGGATGAACCAGAAGAAATTAACAAGAAAGAGCTAATGGATTACTATGGTTATAAGGGCAAGATTGGTACTGCTAAATATTACCTCCGTTATTTAGGTAACTGGGTATTGCAGACCTTAGCCAAATTATCTCCCCATCCAGGGATAGCAGTAAAGCTCCAAAGAATTCGAGGAGTAAAAATAGGAAAGCACGTATATATCGGACCGGATGTTAATCTGGACGACCTATATCCGCATTTGATAACTATCGAGGACTATGTCAGTATAGGGATGAGGACGCTTATCTTCGTTCATTCTAATCCTACTTGCTCCATGGATCTCAAGAATAATTACTACCAAAGAGAGGTTGCTCCAACAACGATCAAACGTGGAGCATGGATTACACCAGGATGTATCATTCTTGCAGGAGTAACAATCGGAGAGAATAGCATTGTAGGTGCTGGCAGCGTAGTCGTAAAAGATGTCGAGCCTTACACCATAGTTGGCGGAAGTCCTGCCAAATTAATCAAGCGGCTTGAGCGGCGAGTTTAAACCGAGGATATCGGTGAATTGTGATGATCAATGCATTGGTTGTAGATCTTGAACATTGGCATTCCAGCGAATTTTTAACGAAATATCTTCCAGAGGAGTTGGTTGATCAGGTCCCAGAATCCGTCCGGCCTATTCTAGATCTACTTGACAAGCACGAAACCAAAGCAACATTTGCAGTCCTTGGATCAGTAGCCGAGCAGCATCCCGAATTAGTGAAAGAGATTTATGATAAAGGACATGAGATCGCTTCTCATGCATGGTCCCATAAAACGCTGCACAAACTCGGAAAAGATGCCTTTGAGGTTGAAATAAAAAAATCTGTTGAGCTGTTGAGGAGCATTACGGGGGAGCAGCCGATAGGATTTCGCGCGCCAAGCTTTTCGATAGATAATACGACAAAATGGGCCTTTGAAGTATTGGAGAAATTCGGTTTCAAATATGATGCAAGTGTTTTTCCAATAAAAACGATGCTGTATGGCTTGCCTGATGCACCAGTTCATATTTACAGGCCTTCTATAGAGGATGTAACAAAAGATAATCCCAATGGTAAGATCATTGAATTCCCCATGACAGTTCTAAATATTGGAAAGAACATACCTCTTGCAGGTGGATTTTACCTACGAGTTCTGCCCTTGTGGTTTTTGAGATATGGCATTCGAGAGGTAAATAAAGAGCGACCTGCAATAATTTATATCCATCCTTGGGAGACGTATTCTAAGACTCCAAGATTAAAGGTACCTCTGTTTTCAAGATTTGTTACTTATTATGCAATCAATTCAGCTTTATATAAATTGGAAGCCCTATTAAGTGAATTTAATTTCAAGCCGATAAGAGACACGATAAAAGGCGAATGTAATTACTATTAATATATATTCAAAAAATATTAGGGATAGATATGGATTCGAAGTTGATACTTGTTACTGGAGGTGCCGGATTCATAGGCACGAACCTGGTAAATGAACTGAGAAGCAGAGGTCATTATGTTACAGCACTAGATCTTTACAACACAGAGAGGGACAATTACATAAGGGCAGATATCAGGAACTTCCGGCAGTTAGAAAAGGTTTTCGAGAGACAGAAGTTCGATCATGTCTATCACCTGGCAGCGGAGTACGGTCGTTGGAACGGGGAAGATTACTATGAGAATCTCTGGCAGACGAATGTTGTAGGCACGAAGCACATGCTACGACTGCAAGAGAAGCTGAAGTTCCGGATGATTTTCTTTTCCAGTGCCGAAGTTTACGGAGATTACGAGGGCATCATGACGGAGGATGTCATGATAAACAATCCCATTAAAGACACTTATCAGATGAATGATTACGCTGTCACCAAGTGGGCTGGTGAGCTCATGTGTATGAATTCGGCCAAGATGTTCAACACGGAGACAGTGCGGGTACGTCCAGTGAACTGCTATGGTCCTTATGAACATTACAATCCTTACCGCGGCTTCATTCCGAAATTCATTTACCATACACTTTTCAATAAGCCCTATACTGTATTCAAGGGCCATAAGAGAATTATAGATTACGTAGGTGACACGACCCGGACCTTTGCCAATATTGTGGACAATTTCATTCCAGGCGAGGCCTATAACGTGGGAGGGAAGCAAGAGTGGGAAAGAGAGATAAAAGAATACTCCGACCTAATTCTCAAAGCAGTGGGACGTGATGATACTCTTGTCACCTACAAGGATGCAGAACCTTTCACGACGAAGATCAAGACCATGGACTTCACAAAATCCATAAGGGATTTAAGGCATGATCCGAAAGTTCCGCCTGAAGAAGGCATCAAAAAGACGGTGGAATGGATGAAGTGGTATTACAGGATTGGGATTTAAAATGGAAGACTATTATTCTGATTATGATGGCCAAACCATTCTAGTAACGGGCGGTGCAGGGGCCATTGGCGGAAATCTGTGCAGGAAGCTCTCTGAGCTTAACGCCAAGCAGGTAATAATATTAGATGACCTTTCTTCTTCCTATGAGTGGAACATTCCCAAAGCTAAGAACATCATGTTCGTAAAGGGCAGCATCTTGGACGATGAGATGCTGAAGAGGGTTTTCAAGGAGAAGCCTGATTACGTCTTTCACCTAGCTGCTCACTTTGCCAACCAGAATTCGGTGGACAATCCTGAGATTGATCTGATGGTAAATGGCATGGGAATTCTGAAAGTACTGGAATATTCGCAACTGGTAGAATTGAAGCGGTTTGTTTATTCCTCTTCTGGGTGCGGTGTTTATGGCCTCGATTCGAGAATGCCTTTCGAAGAGCATGATACATCTATCAGTCTGCATACGCCTTATCAAGTGACCAAACTGATAGGTGAATTGTATACTAACTACTTCCATAACCTATACGAATTACCTATCTGCAATGCAAGGTTCTTTAATGTTTTCGGTCCAGGAGAAGTGCCTGGAATATATAGAAATGTCATACCTAATTTCTTCTATTGGGCTATGAATGGTAAGCCGTTGCCAATTACGGGTGATGGTACTGAAACCAGGGACTGGACTTATGTAGATGATATTATAAAAGGCCTTCTTGCAATGGGAATCAAAGAAGAGGCTATCGGCGAGTCATTTAATCTTGGCTCCGCAAAGGAGCATAAAGTAATAGATATGGCCAATATGATTAACGAACTTACCGGCAATGAAGCTAGTGTCACGTTTATAGAGAGGCGAAATTGGGATGTCAAGTGCAGGCTCCTATCATCTGTAGACAAGGCAGGTCGCCTATTGGGATACAAACCGCAAATGAAGTTCGAAGGTGGGTTGAAGGAAGTTTACAATTGGTTTACAGATAACTGTGACAATATCCAGAGAACTGCGGAGTTTTGAATCAGATGAGAATTCTGGTATTGCATGAATCGGATTGGATCAAGAAAGGTCCGCATCAACATCATCACCTGATGGAGAGGTTATCTAAGAAAGGGCATGAAATTCGAGTGATTGACCATGAGATTCAATGGATAGAGGATAAAAATAAGGAGTTAGTCAGCAAAAAAAAATGTTTTAATCATGTACATAAAGCTATAAGTGATGGAGATATCACTGTTATACGGCCATCTATAATCAAATTACCAATCATAGAGTATCTATCATATATTTATACTCGTAGAGAAGAAATAAAAGAGCAAATAAAAACATTTAATCCAGATGTGATTATTGGTTTCGGAATCTTAAATCCGAATATTGGCCTTAAACTTGCAAAAAAAAATAATATACCATTTGTTTATTACTCGATCGATGAGAACTTTAGACTTGTTCCACAATGGTATTTTCGACGGCTCGCAAAATATATAGAGGAACAAAATATAAAATATGCAGACAAAGCTCTTTCTATTAATGAAGGACTTAGAGAATTCTCGATCTGCATGGGCGCTGAGCGAGCGAAGACTGATGTGATAAGCGCCGGTGTTGATATTGAACGATTTAATGGAGCTGATGGTGCACGTATTCGTAAAAAATATGGCTTAAAAGATGCCGATATAGTTCTGTTTTTTATGGGTTGGTTATACGACTTTTCAGGGCTGAAAGAAGTTGCCATGGAGTTAGCCAGGTTTGATAATGATAAAATTAAACTAATGATCGTAGGGAAAGGAGATCTATGGGAGGAACTTCAAAACATAAAAATAGATCATTGTCTAGAGGGAAAGTTGATCCTTGTAGATTGGGTACCCTACGAGGATATTCCTGAGTATCTCGCAGCATCAAACATCTGTATCCTTCCTTCCTACAAGAATAATATCATGAGAAATATTGTGCCGATAAAGATGTATGAGTATATGGCTACCGGAAAACCAGTTATTGCATCGGATCTTTATGGGATTATGAAAGAATTTGGTAATAATAATGGGGTACTTTATGTGGCTAGACCAGAAGATGTCCTAGTAAGATCTATAGAGCTAGTTAATGATGGATGCAATGAAGCTGGAAGAAAGGCTAAAAAATTTGTAGAAAATAACAATTGGGATGCTCTTACTAGTCATTTTGAGGAGATTTTAAGGGAGATAGTGAATGGCTAAATCTTCTGCATATATATCAAATATTTCCAATCTAAGAGATACATTGTTAAATAGCCTCGAATTTGTTGAGTGGAAAACACAAGTAAAAAAAGACTCTACGGTTTTTATTAAACCTAACTTCACTTATCCTTATTATAAAGAAGGAATCACTACTACACCCGAATTATTGAACGCGTTATTGGAGATACTCAAAGATAGAGCTGATAGAGTGATTGTAGGAGAATCTAATGGGGGTAATAATTCGTTCACAGCGGACGATGCATTTAGAGGCCATCATATGCATAAAATCTGCAAAAAAACAGGTGCGGAATTAATAAATCTATCGAAAGTTCCCTCTGTACTTGTTGCAGAGAAAATTCAAGGGAAAGATGTAACAGTTCAATTACCTAAATTACTCTTGGACGAAATAGATTGCTTTATCTCAGTCCCCGTTTTAAAAGTACATGTGATGACAAAGGTAACTTTGAGTATGAAGAACCTATGGGGTTGCTATCCAGATACTATGCGATGCCTTCATCATAATAATTTGAGCTATAAGTTATCGTTAATAGCTAAAAAGTTGAATCCTAAACTCGTTGTAATCGATGGAATATATGCTTTGGACGGACATGGCCCAATGTATGGAAATTCAAAAAGAACAGATTTAATAATATCGTCCAATAATCCCGTTGTTGCAGATTCTTTGGCTTCAGAAGTTATGGGAATATCCTGCAAAGATATTAGCCATATTTTAGTAGCCGAAAAAGAAGGATTAGGCACTACATGTTTGGATGATGTGAGAATTAATGATGATTGGAGGAAATTTAAAATGAATTTTAAGATAAAACGAACAATAAATGATAACATTTCATTAATTCTTTTTGATTCAAAAATATTGACAAGAATTGCGATGAATTCACCTATAACCCCACTTGTCTATAAAATAGCTCGAATTTTAAGAAATTCAGAAGAAAATGAGGTAGTTAACGATATTTTATCCACTAAAAAATGAGAAAACAATTCGTAGATAAATCGGATCACATTATGATATATACAATACAAATTATGGCCGAAAAAAGTGCTTCAAAGTTCGACAGCAGTTCATCTGAAGGGATATTATTTGGAGTACAAGGTTGAACGGATAGTTGCCAATATGAGGGCTCATCTCATAATTGGAACGCGTATTATTGCTTCAAATCGTTATAGTATATATGAGAGCAAAGATTTTGGTGTTTCTTGGGATGAGTGCGGTTCTCTGCCCGTTCCTATTTATAACAAGTTGGCATCTATATTTCAGCCATCCTCAAGATTGTTTAGAAGTGGGATATCCCAGATAAAAAAATTATCGAATTCATCTATACTGATTGGCGCTGATAGGAGTTTTTTTTTTCTGACTCTAATTTCAATTATTTTGAAAAAATCAACATTCCATCTCGATCATTCAAATTGTTAGACAATAGTATCTGTGTTGCCCCTCACTACATATATTATGGGGAATATTATCCCAATTTTAAACGTGACCAAGTCAATGTATTTAGGAGCAGGGATGGATTGAATTGGGAAAAGTTATACTCATTCACGGGAAAAACCATAAGACACATTCATCTAATTCAGTACGATTCGTTTTCTAATAAGCTTTGGTTTTCAACTGGAGATAAGGATTTGGAATGTCTTATGGGTTTTACAGATTTTGATTTTTCTAAAATAAGGTTAATTGGAAAGGGTGATCAAAGCTGGAGGACACTTGAAATTTTATTTGAAAAAGATAAGATATTTTGGGGTACTGAAAACCCAAACGGGTGTAATCATCTTATTTCATTAGATAGACAAACCAATAAACAGTATTTATTGGGAAAATTTAGTGCTCCGATATATTCTCTAAAGAAGATTTCATGCGGTTATCTAGCATTGACACCGGTTGAATATGGTGTAGGTGATATAGATAAAAAAGCACATGTTTGGTTTTCATCTAGGTTGGATTCTGGAAATTGGAATAAAACATTATCATACAAAAAAGACCAATTTCCTCTTATATTTGGATTCGGTCGTTTGTCATTTGCTGGAGAAATCGGAGATATGCTTTTTTTTTCAGCGCAATGCTTGAAGGATGTAGATAATAGTACTATTATTTTAAGGAAACAGCAATAGAGAGTGTAGACTATGGAAACCAACATTTTCACCATGCAAAATATTGATAAATCACGATGGAATGAATTGTTATGCAAGAGTACGACAGATATACACAACATATTCCAAACATGTGAATGGGCGAACATAATTGAGAATTGCTATAATCAATCTGCAAGATTTGCAATATTTGAAGACGATCACGGACTACATGGAGGATATCTCTACTTCAGAAAGCAGATATTGAGAATATTTTGCGCTTATGAATCGTTTGGGGGTCCATTATGCAATAATGAGCGATCCGATATTATAGAGTATCACGCAATAAATCAACTGCTAAACGAATATTGTGAATCCCATCCAAGGTACATTTTAACCCGACCATCAATCCAATCTGGAAGCGACTCTAATTTTGTTGATCGTGGTTTTATAAAGACTCGATTTTATACCTTTGTTATAGATACAGCTCAAAAGGAAGATGCTATATGGAGCAATCTTCGGAAAAATGCGCGCAACGGTGTCAGAAAAGCAGAGAAAAGCGACATCTCCGTTTCTTCTGCCGAGTCATCGGATGAGTGGTCAGAATTCTATAGATTGCATGTAGAACATAGCCACGATAGAGGCATAGCATCGAAACCCATAGATTTCTTTAGGATTATCTATGAAGAATTCGTACCAAAAGGTATGTCAAAATTATTTATTGCTCGTAACAATGGTGTAATTATTGGGGGGAAATTACTCTTATGCTTCAACAGAGTCGCGACATATTATATAGGGGCGTCTTATGACGAATATTCTAAATATTCTCCAGATGACCTAATATTATGGCATGCGATCCTATGGTGCAATAAAAATGGCTTCTCAATGTTAGATTTGGGTGACTCATGGCCAGATCCTAACTCTCATTTATATGGCATACACAAATTTAAAGAAAAGTGGGGCGGCAGCTTGATTCATAGAGATTTCTACATTCATGGTCGTTTGTATCGTTTTGGACGTCAACTCGTCTTAGACAATCGCATTATTCAGAGATTCTATGAAGGGATTCATGAAAAAAGGTGGTTTTAATCATGGTATTTGGCATTAGCAGAATAGATCCAATATCCGAGCTTGAATGCCAACTCGCATCATATGTGGAAACAGAGTATGCAATTTGCACGAGCATGGGCAGAACCGCACTTTTAGTTCTCTTAAAATCCATTGGAATAAGTACAGGGGATGAGGTCATCGTTCCTGCATATATATGTGAAGTTGTCCCAAACGCAGTGTTGAAAGCAGGTGCAACTCCGATATTTGTGGATATAAATTCAGAAAATTATCGTATATCAATTTCTCAATTAACATCTCTTATCTCTAAAAATACCAAAGCAATTATTATAAGCCATACGTTCGGATATCCGGAAGACATTAATTCGATAAAATCAATATTGGATAAAATAGATAAAAAAATATACTTAATAGAAGATGCAGCTCATGCATTGGGGGCATTGTATAAAGGTAAGAAGGTCGGCGGATTTGGAGATGCGGCAATAATTAGTTTCACAAAGAATATGGCGAATTTTGGTGGTGGCGCGATAACAACAAATGACCTTAAGATTGAGGCAAATGCCAGAAAAATAATAAATGGTTCTAGATCATTAGCAACGAAATATGCTCTTTTTTTTGGTATGCTTTCCTTTTTTGATCGATATAGAGTAAATTCTATAGTTAATAATTCCTTGATGAAACTTCTTGAGCACCTCCCTAAGGTCATAGGGACTGCCGCAGAAAGCTATTCGGAAGAATTAAAGATTCCAGAACAAAAGCAAATGTCATGGGTCCAAGCATATATTGCGCTAATACAACTTAAGGAAATCGATTATTCAAATGAACGAAGGGATCGTAATCGCCGTATATTAGATGGGATGCTGGCCGAAAATTCAAAAATACTTGCTTTGAACTATGATTATAATAATATAAAATGCGCGTCCACTTGGTATGTAATTAGATTAAAAAGTTCTGTGGACATGACGAAAATCCTTGATAACTGCAGGAAACATAAGATGTACTTTTCAGCTTTTTGGGACACAATTCCTATTCAGCAAAGAAAATATAATAATTTAAAGAATATATATGCATTATCGAATGCAGTAAATGCAACGAAGTCTACGATTGTATTTAAAATGGGAGTCAAGCTGTCTAGGAGATCGATCCAGTCTATATGTGACATTATCCGGGAAGTGGTCATTGAATGAAGAAAAACAGGTTCCTCGCTGTTCTAAGTGGACAAGAGGGAACGTTTAATAATATCTATTCTTAAATTATTAGCTATGACTTTATCTCAGGAAGACCTACTTAAACTTGCATTGAATCTCCAAGATCCTTGGTATATCAAATCCATAGAATTCAGCAATGCAGGAAAGCGAATTGATATAAATATCGATTTTACGGCAGGTAGTCGGGTGTAATTAATTATATTGTATGTGTTTAGCTCCAACTCCTCTTTAAGATTCAAGCATCATTAAGACTAATATTGACACCAAAAAAATTAAGTAACATAATGATAATATTCATTAATTGGGAGTATGGACGAAGGAGATCTTATCAAGCAACTCCAGGAACAAAACAAGCAATTAAAGCTTGAGAATGAGTTGCTTAAGGCAAGAATAATTGAACTTGAGGCCAGACTAGCCCAATATGAGAATGCACATACCCCGCCAAGCCTAAGACGTGGCCGCAATCGCAAAAATCAGATAGATAACAAGGGCAAACCTGGCCAGAAGATAGGTCATAAAGGCATAACGAGACCTTCTACCGTTCCAGATTGTCAGAAAGAAGTCACATTGGATCAATGTCCTTATTGCGGAACAGAGCTTGAATCTCCTTTTAAAATCGAGTCGAAGATCATTGAAGAAATTCCAGAACCTCAACCAGTCATGATCATTGAATTCAAAATAGCTCATTACAAATGCCCTAGCTGCCGAAAAGAAGTTGTTGCCAAGGATGCTAATTGCCCTCGTGAAGGCAAATTCGGAAACAATACAATAGCGCAGGCGACACTTCTAAAATATGTAGATAGGCTGCCGCACAGGAAAATTCAGGATACCTTGAGAAGACTGCATGGTCTTAAAATTATCCATCTACAATACTCGATTTAACCCGTCGCGCCGCAGAAGCAGTTCAAATGGACTATAACCAGATCATGAATAAGATTCGAAATGCTCCGATACTGTTTGTGGATGAAACAGGGATACACGTTCAGGGTGAAAAACACTGGATATGGACGTTTACAACACCATCAGAAACCTTTTTTGTGATTCGAAAGAGCAGAGGCACGAAGGTCCTGGAAGAAGTTTTGACAAGGAGATTCAAGGGTATAATCGTATGCGATGGATGGAAACTATACCTTCGATTCACAAAAAAGTTGCAGCGATGTTGGGCGCATTTACTCAGGGAGTCGAAGGAAATCTCAGAAAAGTACGAAGAAGCAATTCCTCTGCACAAAGCGCTCAAGGAACTATACGAATCACTTACCAACGCACTGGATCATAACCCCCCTCCCGATATCAGGACAGAATTATGGCAATCAGCAAGAGAAACGCTCCTGCATTGGATTCAAAAGGAATACCTTGAAGTGAAGGTTCTAAAACTCATCGGCAAGATTAGCAATGGCTTTTATTACTGGTTCACATTTATCATAAATCCGGATGTGGAGCCGACAAATAATAGAGCAGAGAGAGCCTTGCGACCACAGGTCATTTTGAGGAAGATCCTGGGCACTCTGCGCAATGATAAAGGAACGTCGATCCATGAGAGAATCATGACGACGCTGACAACCTGGGAACAGAGAGGACTGGATTGCCTCAAAATGCTAACCGCTAGGTTGGCCTGCTAAACACATACGAAAAAACTTATAAATATTGCCAGAACCATAGGTTGCAGTTTAGTTGATTATATGTATAATTATAATTTACTATATATTAGGGGTCGATCTGAGAACATAGGCGACATTTGTCCATAATATTTAATATATTTATATTAACAAATTAATTAAATGATAGGTAGATCTTCAAATGAACGTTCTTTTGATTCGCGCGGGAGCCATGGATCCCTCAGTAAATAAAACGGCAATTTCTCTTTCAAGAATGGGATTAAATGTGAAACTGTTAGTATGGGATAGACAAAATACAATTAAGAATGAGAAGGTCTGCAATTATTCAATCAGTAGATTTAAATTAAATGCACCTTATAATAAATATATAATAATATTATATCTTCCATTTTGGTGGCTGTATGAATTATATTTCCTACTTAGGGAGGACTATGATATAGTTCATGCATGCGATCTAGATACTTTATTGCCAGCTATTTTGGCTAAATATATTAAAAAATTCCGATTGTGTTACACAATTTATGATTTCTATGCCCTTAATTTTTCGGATGGACAGCCCACCTTAATGAAAAAACTCATTGAGATAATAACTGCTATCTTGGAAAAGAAAGGAATTGGTGTTGTCGACGCCCTATTCTTGGTTAATGAATGCAGATATAATGATGTTAAAGGGGCCAAAATAAAGAGCATTACATATATATATAACACACCGTATGATTATTATAACAAAATAAATAAATCAATGCCGATAAAAACTCACGAATTAAATATTTTTTATGCAGGTCTTCTCTTGAAAACGAGAGGTGTTGAAGATATAATTACTTCTATCGATGGCATTGATGGGGTTAAATTGATTCTCGCGGGAGATTGTCCCGAGAAGGAACTTATGAAAAAAATTGTATTAGGATCAGATAAAATAGAATATATTGGTGTTATACCTTACGATGAAGTCATAAGAATGACATTTAATTCTGATCTATTGTTCCGCTTTAGCGATCCAAATATAAATGAGACAAAGTGTGCAAGCCCTAATAAGCTATATGAGGCTATGATGTGTGGCAGGCCGATAATCGTCAGTGATGATAGTTCTATGGCAGATATTGTGCGTAAGGATAATTGCGGTATTGTAGTAAAATACGGAGATATTGCAGCAATTAGAAATGCAATTATTAGATTAAAAGAGGACTTAAGCTATCGCAAATTTCTCGGAACTAATGCGAGAATTGCCTATGAAACAAAATACAGTTGGGACATCATGGAGAGAAGACTTTGTCAGACGTATATGAAATTGATGAATTCGAATAAAGATTGAGTGTAACTATTCAGCCATCCAATCCAAATCCAATTTCTCTACAGAAACATCATGAATTATAATATAAAATCTTTAACACAAATTTTAAATATTAATTATAATCTTATAAATGCAATAATGGAGGGGCGCAATTCTCATCAAATTCTATCGAAGGGAATTCATCTAGACACTTCCCTCTGCTCATCTCAATCAGAGGTAGCCATCTCATTGAGTCGCGAAGATATTTTAGCTGTTTATGAGGAAAGCCCTGAAGCTGTGTATTTTCGCCGGTCCAAATTTGACCCCCTATTTAAGCTAACCTACCACCCTGTAAATAAAGTTCACGTCTCTCTACCTTCTCCGAAAACTCTGTCCGTTCATATTCAGGATTATTGCATGATGGGTAATCCTATCGAAAATTGCAGCTGTAAGGGCTCTATCATGGAATACCTTCACCCAGTCCGAGAATCCCAGATTGGAAGTAATGATAGTACTCATCGTCTCGTATCGCGTTGCCAGCAACTGAAAAAGCAATTCTGCGCCGGCGAGATCGAATGTGACATACCCGAGTTCATCGAGGATTAGGAGATCAATCTTCTTGAACTGCCGGAGATAGATGGAGAGTCTGTTCTCGTTTCGTGCCTCGACCATCTCATTGATCAGACCAGCTGCCGTACGAAACGATACCCGATAGTTCTCTTCACAGGCGAGTATTCCTATTGCAATCGCCGTATGTGTTTAGCTCGCTAGCTTCGCAGTTAGCATTTGGAGACAATCCAGTCCTCTCTGTCCCCATGTTGCCAGTGTCGTCATGATTCGCTCATGAATAGAGGTTCCTTTCTCATTACGCAACGTCCCCAAAATCTTTCTCAAAACAACTTGGGGTCGTAATGCCCTTTCTGCCCTATTATTGGTCGGCTCTACTCCGGGATGAATGACAAATGTGAACCAGTACGAGAATCCATTGTTGATTTTTCCGATGAATTTCTGGACTTTCTCGATAGAGTACTCTTTACTGATCCAATTCCTGAGCGCTTCTTGCGCCAAGTGGCAAAGATATCTCCTGAATTCCGGTGGTGGATCGCTTTCCAGAGCTTTGGTTAGTAACCTTAACTCTTCTTAATTAGGGAACATACTTTTTTCAACTTCACCGGTTGCATCCAATTTCTCAATATATTAACAAAAGTTATTTATAGTATCATATTCCCTATATATCGAATATGGAACCATGGG
>JAQWEU010000066.1 GCA_028704755.1 Minisyncoccota bacterium
GCCTGCTTCCCTATTATGCTCTTGTAGAGATTGCTGATATCGTTCTTCCTCACAGCATCATTCGCTGCTGAACGGCTACCGGATAATCCTGCGATGATGAAACCAGCCAGGATACCGATGATGGCTACTATTACAATTATTTCAATAAGAGTAAAACTCCTTCTATTCATATATCAAACAATTTATTAAATACATTTTAACAAAGAATCACTCTACTTGCAAATAAAAAAATCACCTGATAGTGATCATTTTTTGGAGCCGGCAGACGGATTTGAACCCCCGACCTACTGTTTACAAAACAGTTGCTCTACCACTGAGCTATGCCGGCATGAAAGACTAATTACTTAGCCTTTGTTTTTTTAATAGGAAACGTAAATCTTAAGTCTTTCCAATGAGCTTCATGCTCACTCTTTCGTTTATCTGATCTCTCTCTCAACTTCCTTATCCAATCAGTCGCTCTGTTATCAGCTCTCAAGAATAATACTCGAGATTTCTGCAAATTCTTTTGTAAAGAATGTTCAAAAAGATGCAATCGTTGCTTGAATGACATCCTAAGAGTCTCAGCAACATCTTCCTTTATCCTATTTATCGGAAAGAGCTCCCTTTCAGGTAATCCAATCAAAATAGGCATCTTTTTATAAATAAAGAATAGCAGACTTAAGAAACTTGTCAAGCACACTACTAATGAAAAAATTTCAAGATTAAAACTCATACATTGTAAACTTTTTAACTACGATATTTTCGCCAGTTTTAGCGATATATTCATTTATCAAGACTTGGATCGTCTTAGAATTATCCTTCACCCAAGGTTGAGATAATAGACATATTTCTTTCTTAAACTTTTCCAATTTTCCTTTTACTATTTCATCTAACAATTCTGCGGGTTTGTTCAATTCCTTGGCCTGGACTTCATAGATTGCCTTCTCCTTGTTCATGATCTCCTCAGGAACCTCTTCTTCTTTTACGAATAAAGGTTTCATTGAAGCGATCTGTAGACATATATCATGAGCCAAAGTAGTGAAATCATCACCTCTTGCTACGAAATCAGTCTCGCAAGCAAGCTCTATCATCACTCCTAATCTTTTATTTGAATGGATATAAGTATCGACAATTCCAGCGCCTACCTCTCTATCAACTTTTTTCTGAGCAACTGCTTGTCCTCTCTTTTTCAATACCTCTTTCGCCTTATCTAAGTCGTTATTTGCTTCATCTAAAGCATTCTTGCAATCATTAAGAGATATTCCCGTTTCTTCACGAAGTTTTTTTACTAATTCTAAATCTGCCATTTTTAAAATATAATATTATTTATTATTAGGCTAAGACCTTCTCGATCTTTTCTAATATATAGCTAACTGAAGAATAAGCATCATCATTAGCAGGAATTGGATAGTCTGCAAAATTTGGATTAGTATTCGTATCAGAAATTGCAACTATCTTTACGCCCACTTCCCTTGATTCCTTGACAGCCATGGATTCCTTATCCATATCAGAAATGAAAATCACATCAGGCAATTTCTCCATACCTTTGATTCCTCCGAATTTGATTTCCATCCTCTCTAAATCCTTTGCCATTTTCATCCTTTCTTTCTTGACATACTTCTTGCTTACCTCAGGATCATTCAATTTGGCTTCTAATTCCTTGAATAAGTTTATTCTCTTTCTGATTTCCTTGAAGTTAGTAAAGGTTCCACCAATCCATCTCTCAGTCACGAAAAAGGAATTGGTCTTCTTTGCAGTATCTAGGATCAAGCCTTTTGTTGCGATTTTTGTTCCGACAAAAAGGAAAGTCTTACCCTCTGCTTTCATCTGTTTGACAAAATCCAAAGCTTTATTGAATTTTTCTACTGTCTTCTCAAGATCGATAAGATAGACTTTATCCTTTGGCTTAGTTACGAAATTCTTCATCTTAGGATGTAGCTTTGATTTTTGGTGCCCAAAAGCGAGTCCAGCAGCAATCATCTCATCAATTGATAGGTTGTAATTGTTAATAGTTTGTGTCTCTTCCATATTTTAATTATAATTTTTATCAAAAAAATTCAAACAAAATCTAAATTTTTGTATACAGAATATATAGCATAAGATAATTCAAAAGTCAAAACTTTTTCACCTCTCTCAACCCCTCTTGCTTTTTTTATCATTTTTTGTTATTATCTTCCTATAAATTTGAAATTATAAAATAAAAATATGCAGAAAGACATTCACCCTAAATATTTCGAAAAAGCAACAACAAAATGTGCTTGTGGCGCAACTTTCGAAATTGGATCAACAATTGAAAATATGGAAGTGGAAATTTGTTCAAAATGCCACCCATTCTACACTGGAAAAGAAAGATCATCTGACCAGATCGGCAGAGTCCAGAAATTCAAAGAAAAGTTATCCAAAGCTAAAGTTAAGAAGTAAATAAAATTTAAATTCAATAGAAAGCCCGCCGAAAGGAGGGCTTGAATTATAATTAAATATTTATATATGTCAGATAAAAGTACAATCATCATGGAGATCAGGGCAGGTGTAGGCGGAGAAGAGGCCGCCTTATTTGCCAATGACCTACTCAGGATGTATTCCAGATATGCAGCTAACCAGAACTGGAAAGCTGAGATTTTCAGTATCAATAAGACTGATATTGAAGGAATCAAAGAAGCTATCATCGAAATAACCGGTGAAGGTGCTTATGAAAAACTGAAGAACGAAGGAGGTGTCCACAGGGTACAAAGGATTCCTAAGACCGAAAAATCAGGCAGGGTCCACACTTCGACAGCCACCGTAGCTGTTCTCTTCAAGCCATCTAAGACAGAAATAGAAATAAGACCACAGGACTTAAGGATGGAGACTTGCAAGGCTGGAGGAGCTGGAGGACAATATGTCAACAAGAGGATGACCGCTATCAGGATCATCCACACTCCGACAGGAATGGTAGCTGAATCAAGTTCTGAAAGAAGCCTTGAACAGAACAGGGAAAGCGCCATGTCCTTATTAGCAGCTAGGATGTATGACAAGAAACAGAAACAGCTCGAGAAAGAGATCGGAGGAGCTAGGAATTCCCAGATCGGCAGTGCAGGAAGAGAAGAGAAGATAAGGACATATAACTTCCCTCAGGATAGGATTACTGATCACAGGATAAACAAGAACTTCCATGATATCGAAAGTATCCTAGACGGAAAAGTGGAAAAGATGTTCGACAAAGTCGCTCAAGAATTAGGCTAGAAGATCATATTTGATCTTCTTTTTTTATCATTAAAAGACACGGTATCATACCGTGTCTTTTCATAGGAACAGAAATATTATTTCAATAAACCAGACTCTGCCAATACATCAAGATCATTCTGGAAAGATTTCATCTTAGCAGTAACAGTATTAGCATATCCTTTTCCAGCCGTATTGCATTGTCCTGCATAATACCTGCATGCTGCAGTATAAGGATCAGAAATAGCTCCATTCTTCTTCAATAAGACAGCTGAAGCAAGGAATGCGTCCTTGATGACCCAAGGATTAGCTGTCCTGCCCAACAAGGAATCAATATCAGATCTTATCCCCTTCCAGGTAGAAGCGATGAATTGAGCTGGCCCCATTGCTCCGCCCCAACCATAAGGTTTACCACTAGAATACATCGGAATCCAACAGGAAACAGGAGTTTTAGCAGGATTCTTGCCTAGGGCTTTTACCACGCTAAGGAAGACAGGAACATCTCTCGTTGGACTCATGACTCTCGCTTTATAGGCTCCTTGAAGACTAGTACCGTTCCCCGTCTCAAAATCAGTCACATAACATTGTCCTACATTATGCCCAAATCTGGATTCCTGATGGATTATGGCTAATATCAATGCTGCTTTTACCCCAGTCAGCCCTTCTGCGTATTTCGCATATTTAGCAGCCTCTCCGAATTCTATCCCACCTCCTTTCTCTCCGACTAGTTCGAACAATCTTGCACTTATCTGAGAAGCTTTCTTATCAATATCCTTTTTCTCAGCA
>JAQWEU010000067.1 GCA_028704755.1 Minisyncoccota bacterium
TGAAGACTAGTACCATTCCCCGTCTCAAAATCAGTCACATAACATTGTCCTACATTATGTCCGAACCTAGATTCCTGATGGATTATGGCTAATATCAATGCTGCTTTTACCCCAGTCAGTCCTTCTGCGTATTTCGCATATTTAGCAGCCTCTCCGAATTCTATCCCACCTCCTTTCTCTCCGACTAGTTCGAACAATCTTGCACTTATCTGAGAAGCTTTCTTATCAATATCCTTTTTCTCAGCAAGTTTTGCCTGATATTCCTTTTCAGTAATGCTTAAATAATATTCACGCTCCTTTTTCACCTCATCAGTTTCAACTTTCTTCTCTCCTTGTATAATTACCAAATTCTTGAGCTGATCAGTCTGATCTTCTAATTTCACCTTCTTATCCCGCAACCCCTGATGAAGATTATAGTAATTATCAAGGACATCCTTATTCTTCTGGCTCAATGTCTCTAGATAAAGCATGTTATCGAAGAAATCAGCTAGACTATCACTTGTTACGAATATCTCGAAGAATGATTTATTATCCTCTTCCTTAGCTGCCCTTAATAATTCAATGATCTTCTTCTCCTGGTCACCGATACTGACCTGGGTTTCTTCAATAGATTGCTCCGTATCTCCGATCTGATTCGTAAAGACTTTTATCGAAAGATTGGATTGAGTAATCTGATTTTCAAGATCTTTGATCTTCTTTCCCAAAGAAGAAACCTGATTCTGCAATGTCTTCTTCTCCGAACCGGTCTTATTGATCTCCTTTTGGACCTCCTGTCCTCTTGTATTCAGATAGGTCAAGCATTCATTACATAATTTTTCACACTCACTTTCTGACATCTTATTACACTCTGCTTCCCATTTTCCCGATTCACATAAAGAATCCAGATCATAAGCTGCTCTTATTTGGGAAAAGTTCAAAAACAGGCAAGTGGATAAGATGGCCAGAACTAAGTATTTATTTTTAAACTTCATTATTTTTTCAAGATTAGTTATAATAATTATACAATTCAAAAGAGTATCTGATTTCAATCTCAAAAACAACGCAATTACTTTGTATAACTAATTCAAGTATACAACAAATACAAAAAAAAGAGAAGTTGATAATCTTCTCTTTCTTATTACTATAAGGTCTATTTATTCCCTTCTTTCGCTTCAGCTTCAGGGGCTGCTACTGGCTTCGCCTCAACTTCCTTTGCGAGTTCAGCATCAACATCAGTTGGAGCGACGATCTGGACGATAACTCCATCCAAATGTCCAATAATCTCTACCCCCTTTGATAATTTAAGATCCTTGACCAAGATATGACTACCGATTTCCTGTAGGATAGAGATATCTACCTCGATCTTAGCAGGTAAGTCCGTTGGTAGGGCCTTTACTGGTAATTCATGCAGGTTTATGACGATAGTTCCGCCAAGGCTGACAGCTGGAGATACTCCGACAAGTTCTACTGGAACATGTGCCTCAACCTCGCTCTTCAAGTTTGGCTGATAGAAATCAACATGAATTGGTTCATTAGTCATCGTGTCCTCCTGCATGTCATAAATCAAGACTGAATATGAAGTGTTATCAACCTTTAATTCGATAAGTGTCTCTCCAGCGGCCTTATGAGCAATCTGGAAATCCTTGAAATCAACAGCAATATTCTGGTTCTCAATCCCTGGACCATATAATACTGCAGGAATCATCCCCAATTCGACTGTCTTATCTTTTCTTTTAATAGCTTTTAATGAAATCATAATTTTATTTTACTTATGTGGTAAGATCCGCTTTTTCACATGAAGAGAACGGAAATAAAAATTTCTTAATTATAGAAAAACAATAGCCTATTTTATCATTTTTTGCAAGGTAACTAAAATACTATCTTGAATTTCTCCTTCTTAAGCGCTTTTTCAAAACCGATAGACAGCAATCCATTGGTAGAACCAGGTTCCAATATGCAACTCTTCGCATTGAACATACCCACCTTAGTTGCCATTTCTATGTCCTTCTCATCCCTGAGCAAGGAAGAGATGAAACCTGAACCAAAAGCATCTCCTGCACCCGTATTATCAACCGGTCTTACCTTCGGAAGGAAAGCTCTGAAGACCTTTCCGTCACTTATCACCACCACACCATCTCCTCCTTTCGTAATGACTATGATCCCATCAGTCAATCCCTTCACCTTTTCCACTATTCCCTTTTCATCACAGTAATTCAATCCTGTCAGAACAGAAGCTTCTTCCAGATTCACGAATACGACATCGACACTCTTCAAGATTGAACTCAGCTTCTTCTTAGGAAAAATCAATTGATTACTGCCGAGATTCATCGCCACCTTTATTCCTTTCTTCTTCGCATTCAGGACTATCTCCTCGGTCAGAAGACTTAATTTCCCTGACAAAGGAGCCAGATAGAACCATTTTGCTGATAATTTATTCCATGAAAAATCTTCTTTCGATAAACAATCAGAGGCTCCTCGATATACAAGTATAGTCCTATCTCTTTGAGGTATCTTCAGAACGACAGAAGTATTAGTCTTCTTGCCTTGCGCTATCTTCAATAAAGAAGTGTTTATCTTCTTGCTCTTCAGATAATTGACTATCTCTCTTCCTCCTATATCATCTCCGATAGCCCCGCAATAAGCCACCCTGAATCCTTGGTTGCTGAAAGTAGTAGCAACATTCACCCCTCCGCCTCCGAAATTAGTATTGAACCCATCAATATTTATCTTTGACCCAATATTCAGCAACAACCCCTCATCCACGATAAGATCAGTCTCTTTCTTTATCCTTGCCTTAGGCAAATCCAAAGAAATATCCCATGTCGCTGAACCGAAAGCAATAACATCAAACATCATATTTAAAAATTATAATTAATGGCCGAACAAAGTCACAAAAGTCACTATCAATAAGAAGATTATGAAAAGTATATCCAATATGAAAGCTATGACATTTCCTGATTCTTTATTCATCATATTTTTATTAAGTTTTTTATCGCCTTTATGGCTCTCTTCAACTCCGAATAATTAGGAATCCCATTTTCTTCTAATAATCTGACCGCTTCTGCAACTAAATCCCCTCCCAGGAAACAGCATACGATCGGCTTATTAGGATATTTATTCTTCAATTTTATTACATTTCTTGCATTTTCCATCGGATCAGTGACGATCTGCGTAGTCTCGATCACTAGAAGGACTTTTATCTTATCATTAACCAGGAATGACTCGATAGCAGCATAATACCTGTCTGGTAAAGCATCTCCGATTATATCCAATGGATTCCTTTTAATCAATACTGGCTTCAATATGCCCTTCTTGTCATTCTTCTCAATCTCCTCTTGAGAAATCTCTACCAATGATAATCCTTCACTCTCGGCATAATCGACTGACAAGACTCCGGCTCCGCCCCCATTCGTTACCACCCCCAGACCATTCTCACACCTAGGCTGCATTACCAGAGCTTTTGCCGAATCGAACAATTCTTCAAGCGTATCAGCCATCACTACCCCCGACTGGCTAAAAGCCGTCTTATAGACCTGATAATCCCCAGCAATACTGCCCGTATGAGTAGCAGCTGCTTCCTGCCCACCCTTAGTCCTTCCAGACTTCAATCCTATTATCGGTTTCTTCTTCGAAACCTCTTTTGTGATTTCCATGAATTTTTTCCCATCCTTTATAGCTTCGACATAAAAACATATTACCTTAGTATCAGGATCATCTCCAAGATATAGGATGAAATCAGCCAGATCAAGATCCGCTTCATTTCCATATGAGACTAACTTCGAAAATCCAATATTATTAGATGTGGCAACATCGACGAAAGAATTCAACAACGCTCCAGATTGCGATAAGAAAGCAATATTTCCTTTTTTAGGTGAAATCGGTGCAAAAGAGGCATTCAAATCGATCCGAGTATTCAATATCCCTAAACAATTAGGACCGATAAGAGGTATTTTGGCATTCCTTAATAA
>JAQWEU010000023.1 GCA_028704755.1 Minisyncoccota bacterium
TCCTCTGTATCCTGTTCTGCAGATCTATCAGTTCTTCATTCTTATCGATGTTCGCCCATACCATCTTAGGATTATCACCTCCTTTAGGCCCATAAGAAAGATCATTTATATTCAGATCAAAGACCTCAACCCCCTTTATGGACGCCTCGACGACACTGAACAGGTCAGGGATCTCCATATCATCGACTAATCCTAAGAACAAGAGAGTTATGTGGAGATTATCCTTCTTCGTCCATCTGATAGGACAATTATCACAAGCATAAGCAAACTTCTGCTCGACACCATGCTGATATTCTGCCAATTTATTCCTTACCTTTTCCGATAGATTTATTGCAATAAAGATTCGTTTTTTCATTAGATTGATTTTAGCACTTATTGTCCAAAATTTCAAAAAAAACAAGAAGTCATTGCCAACTTCTTTTTTTTCCATAATTAGTCTTTCCTCTATACCGATACAGTTTTCCGCTGTATCCCGATGCTCGCCTAAGGAGCCAGCTACTATACTGCCTTTTTACAGCATCGTGCTGTTCCTCGTCATAATAGACGAATTTCTGAGCATGGGCTGACAATCTAACATATTCATCAGGTTCGATATCTGGATCAAATTCATAATCACAGACGATTTCAAATCTTCCAAATATGCCAAACGGAACCAGTGTTGATGCTACTCTTCCTGCAAACGCCATAAGGATCTGCTTATATTATAAAATTTATAATAAAATTTGTCAAATCCTAGCCACATTATGCACATTTCAGAAAATAATTTCTTATCCCCTTTTTTAAGAAATTAACTGTTAAGACAGTAATTTTTACATGTTTCCGATCCTGACCAGATAAACGACTACTTTCATAGCGCTTATAACTACCTAGGTATCGAATAAAAGCAAGAACCAACGATTAGAAGGAATGCAATCAAAGCAATACTAGGAATGATAATCAAACCGAAAGCAATAAACCTCCGCCTCTTAACGATTGAGACTAAGAATGTTGTCAATAATAGGATCAAAATTACACATATAAATAGATTGCTCGAAAGAACCCAAATAGCACTCGAAAGAACCCAAATAGCACAAGAAAATAAGAATATAGCGACCCCGATAGCAAAATCGATACTTTTTTTTCCACCCCCACTATAATAAGTGTCTTTATTCCTTATCGGTTTAATTCCTGGTAACTTTTCCTCTATTATTTCCTCTTTTGTATTATTTTCATTTTCCATAATATTAAATATTTATCCTTTAATAAATTATAACCCTGCAAAGAAACAAAAATATAACTATCAATCCTTCTTCGTAATTCTCACTTCCTATACCTTTTAAAGATATCATCTCTTAATAAATAAATTATAGCACATACGGAAATCAACTGAAAGATATTTAATCCCATGAGTATGACTGTCTCTTCTTTTAAGAACTCCACGAAGAATCGGAATATAAAATATCCCACCATCAATACCTTGAATAGATAACCAGGCTCTAAGCTTTCCTTTTTCCTTATCTTGGACAGATAAAAGAACATTACTATCATGAATACAGATTCATAGAGCTGGGTCGGATGTCTCAATACTCCATCCCCGAAATCAATTCCTATCGGTAAGCCCGTCGCCTTCCCGTAGCAACAACCAGCAAGGAAACAGCCTATCCGTCCGACCGCTACCCCAAGAGCTATTCCTGGTGCAAAATAATTCCCTTTCCTTTCTCTTATCTTCAACACTCTCTTTACAATCGCGACTGCGACATATCCCCCAATAAACCCTCCCACTATGGTCCTACCAGATAATAATAGATACGAATCACTGAAATGAGAAATCACGAATTGATAATCAATAACGAACTTGAAGACTTTTGCACCTATAGCCCCTCCCAACAAAGCTGCAATCACTATGACAAATGAATTCTCTCCGAGCCTTCTATCTTTCTTTGCCTGATATACGTAATAGCCAAAACCTATGATCACGCCTAAGGCAACGAAAAAACTGTAAGAAGGGATATTGAAACCATTCATGCTGAAAAGGATCGGCCTGATGCCCCAATCAACAGATGGAATTAAATGACTATCTAACATTTTTCTTTAATGCTTTTTTTGCAAAAGCACAACAGTTATCATTATTCGAACAGTCATACAGCTTTGCAGCAGGACAGAAACCTAACGCAGATATAGATTTTAAAAGCGCGAATATCAAGACTAATATCCAACCGGCTTGCTCATTGATAAGATAAAGGAACACTAAGGACAATGCACTGAAAGAAGTTCCGACAAGGTGAGCAAAATATAAAGCAGGCTCATTGACCACCTCTGCTTTGGATTTGAATAATTTCTCTATCGTATTAGCATATATGACTATCATCGGAGCTTTCTTGATCTTTAGTATCGCAGAAAACAAGAACAGGAAGAACACTACGACCAACAGCCCTTTCGAATGGAAAAGATACGAGACCCAGACAAGAAGAGCTAAGGATATCCTGCAAAAAGTAAAGGCATTGCTTGGAATAGATACTGGCTTATATTTTGTCATATATTTATCTTAGGGAAAAACATCCCTACTTTTAATTTATATTCTTTATAATCCTTGAATCTCACCGACAATAATTCCTCCTCTTGTTTCGCACGATAATACATGAAAGGAATGAATATCAAGACATTCAAGATAAAGGCGATGTAATTCATATAGACAAGCGATCCTCCAAAGAATATCCAGATCAAAGAAGCATACAAAGGATGTCTCACTAAGGAATAAACCCCTTTAGTCACTAATTTATGATCATCATATATCTTTATATGATTTGCCCAATTACCTCCTAATTCCCTCCTCCCGATAACATTGACATAACAAGAATAAATTATGACCAGACAGCCTACGACAATGATTAAAGTCTCCATCCATAAGGACAGATCAATTTCGATCACCCCTATCTGGAACCTGATTATCAGATAATAGAATAAAAAGAACAAAGCCATAGTAACAGTGTCGACAATGCTCTTTTTCTCTCTGATAATATTATCCTTCTTCTGAAACCTTGCAAAGTCAAGAAAAACCACCGTGAATATAGCTATTGTAGAAATCAATGAAACAGCTCCTATGAAAATATCTAAATAAATATTTAAGTCCATTTTCCTCTATGAAACATATTATATGAAGAAAAAGGTATTTTCTTCAATTCTGGTGTTATTATATGGACACATTCCTTCTTCATTGACTTCATGTCAAAGTTATATACATCAACAAAAGAAGATATGCTGATCCTGAAAGTATTCTCCGTTACATAATCAAGCTTCTCCTCCTCAGACTTCAGAAAGTAACTCTTTGGAATGATACCTCTTGCCTTATTAAGAAGAGATAGATAATTACAACATCCCCCCTTCTTCGATATCGCATTATCTGCTAAGTCCTTTAAGAAATCCTCTGGATTGAACTTAAAAGTATTCCTTATTGCTGGAAGACATTCTCTGATATCAAGTCCCCTCACAAGCGGAGTCAATTTATCGCCTATCCTATAAAAATAAGTCAAAGCCACTCGATCAATATTGCAAGGCAATGGAATAAAATCTTCTTTTCGGATGATTCCTTTGGTCTGATCATCGATCTGGCTGATTATTCCAGTAAGAGTAACCCTATTCTTTACATCGATTATGTTTTTTCGGCCAAAAAAGGCCAAGGGCTGAAAATTTATCCCCCTAATACCCAATGTTTCCATTCCAAAACAAGCTATTTGCCCAACCTCATCATCATTTATACCTTTTTCAATGACAGAGACCAGGGTTATCGGAATCTTATACTTATTCAAGTTATCAATCGCCTTCCTTTTGATAGATAACAGATCCTTTCCTCTTAAATGCATATAAGTCTCGGGTTTGAATCCATCAAATTGAAGATATATCTCGAATTTTCCTTTGAACTGACTAAGCTCTTTTACGAACTCCTCATCTTCTGCAATACGCAACCCATTCGTATTAAGCATTACGTATTGGATATTCTTTGTCCTAACGAGCTTGATAATATCGATTATTTGAGGATGAAGAGTTGGTTCCCCTCCACTGATTTGTAATATTTCTGCACTCCCACCCTCGGTATCGATAAAAAAATCTAACATCTCTTCTATCTTATCCAGAGATAGATATTTTTCAGACTGAATACTACTAGCATAACAAGTAGGACAGCACAAATTACAATTTTGAGTCACCTCAATAAGCCCGATGCATGTATGTTGGTCATGATCAGGGCAAAGACCACAATCAAAAGGACAACCTTTATCTCTAATGGTCTGAGACTTGCAGATAGTTCCAGGCTTATTATATTCGAACCTCTTTGAATAATATTCAGCATCATCCTCCAATAATTCTTCTTGTTCTCCGTGTTCAGGACAATGTTTTCTTAAAAAGACCCTTCCCTCTCTATTTATTATCTTTGCATCAACCCTCTTTAAGCAATCAGGACAGATACTGATTGTGCAATCAATTAATTCATAATCTCTTTGCATATTGATAAAATATTCTACGATCTTTTGCTTAAGCTCTAATCCTTTCTTGTCCTTATTATAAACTAAAAACTACCGGACTTCAAACTCTACAAAAAAAACGGCTTGACTTAATCAAGTATCTAAGATGTCAAAAAGGTAAGTACAGGGGGCAATATAGTACCAGACTACGCGAAAAGCAAAGAGTGGAAAGACATAAAAAGATCAATAATTTAGATTAGAATTTAAATAAATCACTTTCATATCCAAAATACAATATTTAAAAAAATATTCACTAATAAAAAACTCCAGCCTATTAAAGACCAGAGCTTTCACTACATAATAGTAGATTCAAATATAATAAACTTAAACAAATTTAATGTACTTAATTTTACTAAGGAATCGAATATCGAATAATTACAATTCCGGAACCACCTAAAAATGAATATGATGCCCTACCTCCTCCAGCTCCCCCTCCAGTGTTTGCACCACCAGAAGAACCATTTCCCGTTGTTCCATTCCCTCCGCCACCAATACCACCTGTACCTGGAGATCCTCCATACGACCCGCCTCCTCCGCCACCACCATAATACACATTAAATCCCGATATCAATGATAATACACCATTTCCACCATTCCCGCCTTGATAATTACCACCTACTGCAGCTCCATTACCTCCAATAGAAACATTACCACCACCACCTGCTCCCCCTCCACCTCCAGAATCTCCGCTTCCACTTCCTCCCGAATATCCATTTCCACTCATCCCCCCGTTTCTACCCGACCCCGAAACACCGGCCAATGCAGTAATATTAGAAAATATAGAATTAAATCCCCCAGACCCAACAGTTGTAAAATATGAATTCCCAGGAGTAACATTAAGTAATCCGGTTTTAACTTCTCCTCCTCCTCCGCCACCTGCTCCCAGAAATGTATTATATGTATTACCAGATGATCCTCCACCAGCAACAACAAGATATTCAACCGAAGTCACTCCAGCAGGAGCAATCCAAGAAGTACTAGCACTTGTACTACCAGCAAGAGTGAATGTTCCAACAATATAATTCCCATCTATCGTTTCTGTATAGATAACACTTTCATGATTAGCGCTACAAGAAGCATTAGTTCCTCCATTAATACCATTACATATCCAAGAAACACTGTTTCCAACTGATGGAAAGGCCGGAGAAGATGGAGATGCATTACCCTTAGAACAAAAACTATCTGTGCCATATCCAGAAGCATCATATACATAACCCTTATTAGCCGAACCACAAGCACCATTGATTACCTCAAGTGTCTTTGCACATACACTGATCATATTCTTTGAATACTTACCGATAGACTCATCATACCCCCAAGCAGAATAACAATAATCTGTATTATTAGTGAGTGACGTATCTGTATATTCTATTCAGTACTGTTATACACCTGAGCCCCTTGGGTCATATCTGTAGGAGCAGTAGCTCCTTGAGACCTCCTAATGATAGTATGGGTTGAAGCGCTTGCCTTAGTCCAAGTCAATTTGATTGATGTAGCAGTAATACTAGAAGACTGAAGACCAGTAACATCTCCTACTTCTAATAATTGACTACATTTCTCTATATGATTATTGGATATAGCTCCTGTGGCTGAATTGACATGCCAGATTGAATAACAATAAGAAGTATTCTCTGAAAGAGGAGTACTATCATCATCTAAGTCACGATAAGTAGAATCTGTACCATTGTAGATAAGAACTCCTTCATTGATAGTCTTAGGAGCAGTATTGATCTGTCTTCTGATGAGAGTCCTGTAGTTCCCTCCTTTTACCCAAGATAAGTCTATGTATTGTGATTGAGAGACTAAGTCAAAGCTCACTGGATCAGCAGCAGGGACAGCTCCACAGGCAAGGACGAATCCAGGACTGTAAGTAGTAGAACTACTGTCATAACCCCAAGCAGAATAGCAATAGATATGGAGCTCATCTAATCCTGCTCCATTGTTATCATCAGTATAGGTATGCCATTCAGTGATATCTACCTTGTTAGGAGCAATGGTTACCTGAGTACCGTCTATTAGGAGCTTTGGAGCTTCTGTAGCTGGAGGGATGTTGTCTATTCTACGGATATGAGTAGCAGTAGAACCTAGGGCTGGTTTCCATCTGAGAGTAAGAGAACCTTTACCATCAGGGAGTCTGACTGGGTCTGAGATGACAAAGCTACTAGAGGTTGTTCCTTCTCCACTACTACCACCTCCTCCGATATTAACTGGACCAGCTAGAACTTCAGGAGGAGTGAGAACTGTAGGATCAGAAACAGAATATGCAGGATCATCTCCATTAGTTGAAGTACCTGGAAGGAACCCTCCACTTCCAGTATTAGGAGTAGAACCTACTCCTCCTGGATTACTTACTATTGTCTCATCATAAGTGATGGCTTTACAGTAATAGTAATAACTAGGATTATCTGGAGTTACTCTATAGATTGTAGTCTTGTTATTAGCAATACCAACAATAATACCATTAGCGATAAGTTCTGAATCAGAAGGAAGCTGAGAATCTGTTAATTCTGTTGCTGAAGAGACACAGACTATAGCTGTAGAGATATCTCCTTCAGGAGAATCTGCAAACTCTTCAGGGATAGACCAGGTGATATCTATTAGACTTCCATGGAGTATCATAAAATCACTGACTAGTCCTAATCCTCCTTGCATATATATATCGCAGACGTCAGATCCGAACAAATCTATTCCTGTTGATTTGATGAAACAAGTACCATCGTCTAAGATTGCTGCTAGACTAAAGTCTTTTCCATTACTAGTATATAGATAAGCCTTACTAGGATTAGGATCATATGGAGTAGTCTTGAGGAATTGATCAATGAATGATTGAAGATCAGCTGGAGTCTCTCCTTGCTTGATAGCTGCTGTCCCTTCATAGTATTCACCTAGTTCTGCTACAGCCTTCTTTCCTGCAATACTCTTGTATATATTAGAGATATCATTCTTCCTTACTGCATCATAAACTACTGAACGGATACCTGAAAGATTAACGATGACAAAAATAGCCAGAATGCCAATGACTGCTATGACAACGATGAGCTCTATTAGAGTAAAAGATTTTTTATTCATAAATTTAACTTTATTATAAACGACAAAATGAGTACAAAGATAAGCATCATTTTCTAACACAAAAACCAGACTTAATTGAAATAAACTGATATAACTTTTTACTATATTACTCTTCAATATATACTATTATCGTTCCATTAATATCTAATTATAAATTTTCAAAAATAAAAAGCGCCTCAATAAACAATACAAAGTATGATAAAAAAGATTTAAAATAAATAAAAAACAATTTATACCCGTATAGGCAAAATAAAAATTAAATAGTTAGTATGATTTTACGTAAAATGGACATCGAGTGTCTCGTTAATTAAAGGATACCACTTTCAATAAAAAAAACAAGTATATCATGTACTATGATATGCCTCAGTACTTCCAAAAAATCAGTCTTCTTTCGTAACCAATAGCTTGAACAACAAAGCAATGTATTGATTGAAGATATATGATCCAGATAGATACGAAGCATATCAGACCTACTACTAGCCACAAGCTATACCAATTCACGGCCATAGATATCATAATAAAAAGAAGAGTACTCGTAGCGTACTCTTCTAAATCTTCCTCGAACGGAGCTTTATTCCTCAGGAAATGCATGAATGCATTCCCGTTCAAGATAAACAATACCCAGACCGATAACGGCTCTACTTTTCAGAAACACTTCGATGAGACGTACGAGATGATAGACATACCACATTACTACATTTATCCGAGGAGTCCTAAGCAGAACTGCTATGTAGAACATGATGCTGATGAACGATAATTCTATCAACAAGGCAATGCTCATCCAGACAGAAAAAGACTCAAGGAATGAAAATGTATATGGAATAATGAAAGACCTCATGCTTCCCTTGATTACCTTACTCCAAATGAATATTTAGATAAGGTACGAGATACAAATATCTCCACCCAAAACTACATCAATTTATAAACATAATGTGTATCATATGTATCTGGACCTAAACAACCTTACTCCGCATAACTCCCGACTATAAGGTAACCGTCCAAGACACTCCCACCCCTATGTCGCCTCTCACTATAGAATTCATCAGTCACATCTCTTCTTGCCTTACAGCCATAATGCTCTCCGTTGACGAAAAGGGTCGAAACGTCGTAGACTACACCGCTGACTGCTACATACGCAGGTCTCCCATTGAGCCCATCATACTCCTTGAGCGTTTCAGCATTGAAAACCTTGCCATTCTCAGTCCCGCTACTAGCCAGAGTTCCTACACTCTCCACAATGCTCGATTCATTTTCTGCGGTATTTTTTATAACCCCTTCTTGATAGAAGAAATGCAGATATCCGAAGAACAGGATCATGGACGAATAAGCAGCTATTAATAAGCACTTAGTAGTCTTATTCCATATATTCCACCTCTTCATAGCGAGATGGGCTGCCCACGAAGTATGGATCACGAAAGCGATTAAGCCGATAGCTCCTAGATAACCTAGATGCAAAGAATCAGATAATTTCTGATCAATGAATCCCTTTGTCATCCCATAACCAGTAATGACATAACATATTACCACTGCGAATAATACCCATGCAGCTATCCTATCAATTTTTACCATCATATATTTTTTTGAATTATTACAATTATTATACAATTGCACCTAGGTAATAATTTCAAAATATATACCGGTATGGATCAACTCTCCCGCTTCTCATTGATAAGCATATCTACTGCCATCTGCATGGAATCAGCTTTCACTACTTTGCCAGAGTTGACAAAGAAAATAGTATCAGCCCCTTCGATCGTGTTCAATCGATGAGCGATTATCACTTTTATCGTCTCCTTAGGTAATCTAGATAATATCTTCTCCAAGAATTGTTCAGTGACCGTATCTATATTCGCAGTCGCCTCATCAAGGATCAATAATTCAGGCTTCCTCAGGACTGCTCTCATGAAAGCGATGAGCTGTTTCTCTCCCAAGCTGATCGTAGTCTCATCAGGAGATATGACGGTCCTCAAACCATCGGAAAACTTCTCCAATAGTCCATCTAATTCACTATCCTTCAATAACTGAGCCAGTTGCTCATCCGTATAAGAAGCATACTCATCATTCCCATAAAGGATATTCTCCTTTATGGTTCCGCTGAACAGGAAAGCATCCTGCAGGATGAAGCCGATCTTCCTAGAAAGATCCTTATGCTCGTATGAGCGTATATCCTTGCCTTCCAAGTATATCACCCCTTCAGTAGGATCATACAATCTTGCCATGAGGGAAGCTGTGGTTGTCTTTCCTCCCCCTGTCGGTCCGACAAAAGCATATGTCTTTCCTTTATTGAGCTGTATGTTCATATCCTTTAAGACATACTTACCCTCCTCATAACAGAAAGAAACATCCTTGAACTCCAAGAAATGATCATTATCAGATCCAGCCCCTCCAGGAATTATCCTGATATTGGATTTCAGATTCAATATCTCATATATCCTGTTCAGAGCAGTCATCGCTATCTGGAACGAAGGCCATATGACAGCTAGATGCTTCAATGGATCATAGAAATGAGCGAGATAAAGGATGTAGGTTATCAATAACCCCACGGTTATGCTTCCTGTACTGACAAGGTAAGCTCCATAGCATAGCACCGACAGCTGTCCTACATTAGACGCTAGGTCGAACAAAGGAATGAAGGTCTTGTTCATGATATCCGCCTTCACTGATGCCTTGAAATTATTCTCATTGCTCTCATTGAACTTCTTCAAGAAATAGTCCTGCCTGTTGAAAGCGATTATGACCTTGAAACTGAGAAGGCTCTCCTGTATCTCAGAACTCAGTCCCCCAAGTGATTGTAAATTCTTCGCATTGACCCTCTCATTGATAGAAGACAATAATACGGATATTATCAATATTATGACAGCCGGAATGATCGCCACTAAGCCTAGGCTTGGATTAAGGATCAGGATTATGATCAAGGCTCCCAAGATGATGAAAACATTTCTCATTGCCTGGACTAATGATTGTGAGAAGAACAGATTCAGCTTATCAGTATCATTGTTCATTCTCGAGATAAGGTCTCCATTCTTGTTCTGATTGAAAAAGCTTATCGGTAATGATTGCAATTTCTTGAATATCTTGTTCCTCAGATCGAACAGCACCTTCCTACCAGTCATCCCAGTCATCATGTTCTGGACATACGTAAAGACCATCCAGACAAGATACATCAGAAAAAGGAAGATTCCCGAAATCATCAATCCATGGATATCCTTATTCTTTATGTAATTATCAATCGCATATCCGATTATCATCGGAGTCGAAAGTTCAGCAAAAGAACAGACCACCGTCGCTATCATGGCAATCGATAGACTCTTTCTCTCATGCATTATCAGTTCCAGCAACTTCTTGAATGCAGAAGATATTTTCTTGTCTTTTCCGTTATTCAGCTTGTAATTCATATTGGTTTGTACTTTTTTGCGAATTATATATCTGGCAATACTCCGGAGAAGTCCTAAGCAGTTCATCGTGCTTCCCGATAGCAAGCACCTCTCCTTCCATGAGAAGGATGATGTTATCATAGTCCTTTACTGGATCAATCTTCTGAGTGACCGATATTATCGTTATCCCTGGATAGTTCCTCTTCACATTATCCAATATCTTCTTCTCCGTCACAGGATCGACTCTGGCCGTAAAATCATCCAATAGCAAGACCTTCGGATTATTAGCAAGAGCCCTAGCAAGCACTATCCTCTGCTTCTGCCCACCAGAGAGATTGGATCCTCGCTCAGAAAGGACAGTGTCTAGTCCATTAGGAAGAGTAGCTATGAAATCCTGCAGTTCAGCGGTAGAAATAGCCTTATCGAACCCCTCATGGCCCCTTCTGGAAAAAGCGATATTCTCCTTGATCGTCAGGTTGAATATCACACTGTCCTGGAATACCAATCCGATCTGCTTATAGAAACACTTATTCCTGTAGTCCTCTAACGCCTTATCGTCATAATACACCCCTCCTACAGATGGCTTGATCAATCCGACCAAGGAATATATGAGTTGGGTCTTCCCTCCTGCCGTAGGCCCGATTATCGCTGTCCTGGTTCCTGGTTCGATGACAAAATTCACATCCTTCAGAGTATTCCTCTCCCCATTCTTGATGGATAAGCCACGCACTTCTATCTTTCCTAGGATATCCGCCTGGATCCTTCCTCCGTCGACAGCTTCTTCAGCTTCCAATATCTCTTTCACTCGGCCATAGGATGCATTAGCCTGGGATATCACGTTAGTCATGAAACTTATGACGATTATAGGGAATATCAAAAGGAGCAGATAACTATTAAAGGCTGTGAATTCACCGATAGTCATAGTTCCTCCGATCACTTGATATCCACCGAGAAGGAGTATCGCTAAGGCTGCTAAATTAGCGACGAAATTGATAGTCGGTATGAGTAATGAGAAATGCTTGAGAATGGATACCCCTATATCTCTCGCCTCACTATTCACTACCACGAATTTATCACACTCGCTCTTCTGGGAGTTCAATATCCTGATCAAAGTAGAACCGACAATGCTCTCATTTATCACCTTGTTCAGACGGTCTATCGCCTCCTGGGTCCTGATGAAGAGCTTATGGACCCTTACAAGCACGAAAGAGAATATGATACCGATCAAAGGAATGATCATGATGACGACTAGAGCTAGTTTCCAGTTGATCATGAATAATAGAGTACTAGCACCTACTATCATGAACAATGAGGATATGATCGAAGAGACTGCTGAAGATATGAATAATTTTATCGAATCGACATCAGAAGTAAGATTGGTCAATATCTTGGCAGAAGTTATCTTCTCTATATAATTATAATCCTGTTTGGATATCTTGGTGATCACTTGGTTTCTCAGGTCCTTCGCTGCTTTTTCAGAAGTATAAGTCTGGACGACATTCTCCAGGCAAGTAAGGATGAATATGGAAATCGCTATGGATACTAATTCAAAGACCACCTTGCCAATATCGAATCCAGCTGTCCCGATCGAATCAATGGTAGAAGAGATTATCTTCGGTATGAACAAGCTCAATGCACTGCTCGATATCGTAAATACCAAGATCAGGATGATCATTCCTGTATATGGCTTCAATATCTCGAAAAGAGTTACTTTCTTTTTTGATCCTGCTTTCATATTGAGTAAAATATCATAAAAATATAAGTTTTGTAAATAAAAAAGGTTTTACGAGTAAAACCATCAATCTGTGCCGGAAAACCGGTCTAATTTTGTCTGCATTCCATCGAAATCAGTCAGAGTAGTCTGTTCTGTGTCTTCATCTTCCATGATCATCAGACCCCAAGGTTCTGCAGATATTCTAACATGATTTAATAAAAAATGAAAATACGCTTAATTATAAAAAAAGAAGGCTTGAAGCCTTATCCTGGAAAACCCATTACTTGGATTATTCTCAATCCCTCAGCATCCTTCACTAAAAGAAAATTGACACAATCAGCCTGTTCGGATATAGTTTCCTGATCCACCGAAGGACTGACGAAAACCAGATCGACTCTCCTGATATTAACCATATCTTCCATCTTATTAGTGATCAAGATATTGAAATCCTCCTCCATGAAAGGCTTTATCCTCTTGACCAGGCTCCTGATATCCTTTGCACTGTAGACATGTATTCCGAAGCAATCCAATAACTGGTTCTTCCGGAGCCATTCCTTAATCAGTTCAGTACTCAAATCCGAAAAAATGATATTCCGGACAGGAGATTCTTTCAGTATCTTCCTCATGCCTAAGGCAGGAACTATCTGCATCAGATCAGAATTATCTTGGTTCTCGCCAAGAAGAACCTTCAGATTCCATATAAAATTCATCTTACACCTCAAATAGCCACCTACATGCTAAAATAATTAAAGAATATTGTCAATAAACGAAAAATATATTATCATCCTATTAATAGATAAAAATATGAAAATAGACTTACATTGCCACACCTTCAGTTCCTATGATGCCACCTCGTCGATCAATAGTATGATCGAACAAGGAAAAAAGAATGGCATCGATGGGATTGCGATCACTGACCACGAGAATGCCAATGCCTGGAAAGAGGCTATTTCAGAGGGACAGAAAGCAGGTTTCGAAATAATACTCGGAGAAGAGATAAAAAGCTCCAAAGGGGACATTTTAGGGCTTTTTATGCAGCATCAGATCGATGGCAAAGGTAAGGACCCTGAATGGATCATAAGCGAGATCAGGAAACAAGGAGGACTGGTCTTCATCCCCCACCCATTCCACGAAGCTGAAGGCTTCAAGGATTCTCTGGAAAAATATGTCGGCTTGATCGATGGCGTCGAAATATTCAATGGGCGAAGACCTTTTCATAGAGGGGACGCCATAGCAGAAAAGTTTGCCGATAAGCATGATCTCATAAAAATCGGAGGAAGCGATTCTCATTACCACAGGACAATCGGAAATACCTATACGCAATGCAATGCTGACGATCTCGAAGGATTCAAGAAAGAATTACTAGCGAAAAGGACGATAGTCAGAGGCAAAAAAGCTCCGATAATATATTTCTGCTTCCCTATCATGAAAAAGCTCGGACTCATCAGAAAACCCATTTAGTCTTGACTAAAATCGATAATTATTTTATGATTCAGAAGATAGACCATGAGACTTGAACAAGAGATGATCGATTCTCTCCTGAAAGAGCTGAAGCAAAACAACATTGACGAACTAGCCGGCTCGACGCAATACAAAGAGCTGAACAGTTACCTGATGAAGATATCCTCGAATCCCCTGTTGATCGACCCGACTGGTGTCATGATAGTAAGGCATATCAACACCATAAGAGGCTTTGTCGATGAACCTAAGGGCATAGAAGGAAGCGCTTTCAAATTCGTTGCCGATACTAATATGCACATTACGGCTCTCGATGAGAAGATTAGGTCAGCAATCGGATCCTGCAAGGACGAGAAAGAGCTTTTCAATGTCCTCCTCATGATGATGATGTTAGAACAAACACTTAAGAAGATGTGACTAGGTCATCCAAAACCCTTATTATACAAGGGTCTTTTTTTATAAAAAAACAAGCAGGTTGCCCTGCTTGTTCCCGTATCATCGCCTATCTCAAGGACAATGATGCTAATTTCCTCTGGATTATCATGATGATGATCTTTCGGATGATTTCCTGTCTTGATAATGTAGGAACTATAGTATTCTGACCATAAGCGATCTGGTCACAGACTGCATCTGAATAATATCCATTTGCATCATAGAACCTGACACACACCTTTTTCATTCCTTCTCCAGAAGATAGATTCCATTGCTTTGTTGTCGAATAAGCTTCTTGGACAGCGCCGATGAAGTTATCATCATTGCTGACTACCATCTTCCTAGCATTCACTCCTCCATTCAAGGTCAGAGTGACTTGGTTAGTCAGAGTCCTTGAGTCTCCATTATTGATAGAGATGGACAATCCAGAAGTTATGAAAGGATTGCTTGGACTACCAGAGCCACCACCTCCTCCTGAACCTCCTCCTGATACTGTTGTCGTATAGGTAGCAAAAGTAGTGAAGTGCTTTGTCCAGATCACCATATCAGAACCGACAGCTATCTTACAATCCCCATCAGCTACTAGAGCGTTTCCAGTGGCCTGGGAGTCAGCAGCACAGGTTGCCGTTATCTCTGTAAAAGTAATACCAGTCCTTACATACCCTACTCTCTTTCCAGCTCCTCCAGGAATCAATATCCTTACAGCATTATCGAATGATAGCTTTGCTCCTGTGAAACCGATCTGGATAGCAGTATCAGTAGTTCCCCCAGGGATAGTGACCGTAGTATTGGTCGGAGCAGCAATCACTCCATTCCAAGTAGTATCAGCAGAAGTGACTGTCGTATTAGCTGGGATATCGACATTCACATTGCCAGCATTGTTCGAGACTATGCTGATAGCAGGCAACACTCCGGTTCCATTATCGATGAATGAATCTACATTTATTTCCGGGTTGGTAGTTCCAGCTGCGATCGTAGCTACAATCGGTAGGACCGGATCCACTATCACTCCCTCAGGAGTCGTATTATCAAGCGTTATATTCCCATTGTTTGTCTGGGCCTGAGAAGAAGTTATAGAGGAATCGATCAATAGTAAAGAAGCAGAATTTCCTGCAGTATCAGCGACACTAGCCATCGCATCAGTTTCGAATGTCGTTATTGCTGTTGCATTTCCATTTATCGTCAAGATATTATTTCCACCATTCCAGATGAAAGTAATAGCCTTATCAGCTCCATTTGTCAGAGCAGTTTCAACTGCAGTCTTTCCAGCAGCACTCAAGGCTTCGCTGAAAGTCAATGTCGCAGTCGAACCAGCAGCTATCGTCACATCTGCAGAATCATTTCCAAGCTTAGTGACTACTGGCAATGCCTTATCAGTAGAGGCCGTAGTAGGTGCACTAGCAAGCAGATTTCCATAATTATCAGCTAAAGTACCTTGGGCATAAGCTAGGCTAGGAATATTTCCAGTATCATAAGCTCCTCCCTCTGTGAATGTGATATAGATCACATTATTATTCGCGATATCTCCATTTGTCGTAGAAGAGAAGGCTTCTCCAGTATAGCCAGATACATCGAAATCAGCAGGATTTACAGTAGAATCAACGATATTCTTATTGAATGTGATCTTCAAAGCATCGATCTTTCCATCACCATCAAGGTCCTGGGTCTGATTAGTCGAAATAGTAGGAACTACTATATCTTTCGTAGCTGATGGAGTCGTTACTGCTGCACTATCATTTCCAGCAGCATCACTTGCATATACTGAAACCGATATGTTTCCATCATTCAAGGATGTTCCGTTCAAGACTACAGTATAAGCTCCTCCTGCTCCAGCTGTCGCAGTACCTGTAACGCTATGAGGAGTAGGAGTATTAGAATCAGTAAGAGTCGCTGTTATGATT
>JAQWEU010000068.1 GCA_028704755.1 Minisyncoccota bacterium
TGGAGTGCAGAAAGTTCCTTTATATCACCGATATAGTAAGGTATCAACTTTTCCTGATAACCAGCACGCTGATCCAATTGTAGGCATTCCTTTATCGAATCAAATTCCGTATTATAGACACTTTTAAGTTTTTTTAACCGTTGCTCCGATAGGATGTTATTGGACTTTGCCCTTTGGTAATCCTCTTTACTATATCGCCATAGGGATAGCTGTGTTCCATACCGCAACTTTAACTTATCGGCAATCTGAAGTCCTTCTGGATCAAAATCACCAGCATAATGCATCTGATATCCCTGCTGTTGAAAAAGGTCGAGTAGAATCAGAGAAGCCAGTCGTAGCTGTCCATTGGTACATACAAGCGCTACCCCAGCAGGTAAAGTAGCTGCAATCTCAGCGAATACAGCTGGATTTTCCAGGATATAGACCTGTTTATCCTTTGACCATGTGGATGTAAGCTCCCCTAGGGTAAGCAGAGATAGATAGCAGGGTTGCTTTTCTCGGTAATAGCCATCGATTCCTGTATGATATTCCCCATTCTCTTTCCTACACCGTATCCCATATACGATTGTGTAATTTGAAATATCGTCCTTAAGCAAACCAGCATGGTAAAACAATTCACTCTTTCGTTCATTATGGTAAAGCCCCTGTCTCATCGGGGAATGCTTGGATATTAAAATACTCTCAGACATATAGAACAGTATGATATCGGTAAGAAGTTTATTCCCAGCACTTCCTTCGTCAAAATAATGGGGATCACCGCTTATCTTTGCAGCAAACACCGGTAGTCTTTCCCTTTTATGCTCGAACGCAGGTAGATAATTTGCTGCTTTCATTGTAGTTTTAAGTAATTTCTCTAAGGAAGAGCGTGATTCTCTATATTTAAGCATGAGGTATCTATATTCCGAACCACGAGTTTGAAGTACCTCATGTAGCCAACTTCCACTTCTTGTATCCGTAAATGTTTCCATTATTTTAAGGTAGAAATCCTGGTACTCATTCCGTTTATTTATCTGTTTTTGCTTTTTTGATTCTAATTTATCATTAAAGTAAACCTTTAAAAGCTCCTCTAAAGTCACCTGATCAAACCTACTATTGTTTAATGCCTCCTGCATCGTTGTAGCGGATATGGTTGCACTTTTCTGGTAACGAAAGCTTTTTCCAAGGAAGCCTTCCAACGTAGTTTTCTCATCCTCGGTCAGTGGTGAAAGTTTCACACTCCCTCCGATATGACCGAGACTGATATACTTTTCCTTAAAACCCTCCATAAGCCTACGGAATCCCTGTTTACTTCGAATATAGGATACGCAATCCTCAATTTGCCTCTTGTCCAATATAATCCTCCATATCCGTTACAAACTCTCGGTTTTTACCATTCCAAGCGTAGGAAATAACAGAAACATATTTCGCATTCTCCGGTCGTAGTAGTTGATAGATTGCAATGGATGGTACGGATTCATAATCACCATATAGGATCTGAGAATTAATAATAAACTCAAAATCAAATTCAACCATAAGTCGGAACATATCATTGATGTTAGTTTCATCCACACCCGCAAACGCTTCATCCAGAGAGATCAATCGAGGGGCATCCGTTCTTGCTCCCTGATACTTTGCTACGACTGCTGAGAACAGAGGAACATACATTGACATCGCCTTCTCTCCTCCACTAAAGGTAAAGAATACACGGTCCGTCAATTCTTTTTTGTTCTCCCCCGTTTTCTTACATTCTAACTGGAATTCAAACCATTTACGGTAATCTAGAATCTCACGCATAATTCCATGGAAAGACATGGTCCTATCTGCTTGCTCCATCGTTTTTCTGGCTTCCTTAATCTTTGACTGAAAATGCTTGGAAAGCTTCGTAAAATCCTCTTCCTTCATGATTTCTGCATCCTTTTTTAGAAGATTTACTAGTTCTCTCGTATCCATCTGTTCCTCATGCTCTGCAGACTTACTTCGCCAACGTAAACTTAGGGTTAAGCCACTGGAAGTCTTCATGGACCCCATTAATTGATTCATCTTATCCACCCAAGCATTGCTACTATATATTTTCGCACGGATTTTCTTACTAATCGTATTCGCAAGGATATCCTCGAATAATTCCCGATCCTGGTCATTCAGTAGATTCGTCTGCTCTTCTATATCCTCTGTAAGCTTGCCGGTAAGCTCCTTGAATTTCACCGATACCCCGCGATACTTTGCTGTTATATCCAACCTTTTTGCATATATATCAGGATAGGCCTCAAAATCATCAAGGTCATCAAACAAGCTTAGTAGATTCATATGGAATTCCAGAAGGTAGCCTCGGTTCTGGTGGAATACCTCTTGCAGATCTCCAGCATAATCCTCCCGTTTCTTATTACCAAATAAGCCTCCCCAAGTTTGAATAATCCTAGTACTTGCGGCATAATGCATATCCGGTTCCAGACGATCCATGCATACATAGCCAAGATCGTATTCTTTCTGAAATACCATAGCAAGCAACTCGGATTTATTTCTCGCCTTCACGATCTCTTGCTGGTTCTCTTCCTGCTCTTTCTTAGAAACCTCTAATTTATTCTTTAGATTCGTGCCCTTGCGAATTGAATCCTCCATTTCCATTGGCAATCGAGATAATCTCATTACGCAGAAGTCAAGTCGTTCCTTAATATCATCGTAATTTGTAAGCTTCAACTGCTCCTGTACAGAGACAAGAGAAGCACTCAGTTGATTTCTCTTTTGTTCAATATGGGTGATATCATATAGTAACCCGTCGATATCTTCATCGATCCCTTCGATCTGTTCCGCAATATCTTGTAGGGATTGTATGGTATTGCAGTATTTGGACTGTTCAATCTGCACCTCAGCTAAATCCTTACTATATTCCACCATATTAATTTTCGCATCGGTAAATACATCAAGTCTTGGAGATAAATACACCCTTGCACAGATTGTTCGCACCTGATCCTGCACGGCAAATAGTTCCTTTGAAATCTTTTGTAAACTTTCTTCCTGCCTTTTAATATCCAGTGATAATTTTTCTAGCTGTTCCTGTACATTGAAATAGTCCCGAACAGCAATTTTTAGATCGATACCCTCCGGAAAATGGCTACGCTCTTCTTCCAGGACATTCAGCCGGTTCTGATACTGCTGAATTTCCTCTTGGAGCATCTGCTGTTCTCCGATAAAATCCTCAAGTTCCAAGGTAAGCATATCTATTTTTTCTCTACGATATTCCTCTCTCGCTTTAACACCAATGAACTTGGCTTTGTAATCTCTTGTAATAGTACCATGGATTACCCCTAGACGATAATTTCCATTCTCATCAATAGATGTATGGTCCTCTTGCATGTAACCAATGCTCATAAGCACCTGGGATATCTGATGATAGAACAGAATATCATTATCCTCATTATTGATATCGAACAAATCATAGATACTATTTTTAACCCGCTCTACATCCGAGTAAATATATCGATCACACAATCCTTTATCAAGGGTAAGTATCCTATCTCGATCTTCAGCCGACACGATAAGAGCATCCAATACACCCATAGAAGCCAATGCTTCCTCAAGAATATCCGCCTGCTGTTCGGATAAATGCTTCTGAAAATCTAGGGTCTTATAAAACTCATAGAACAGGATCCCCTTCTCTCGAAGTACCTCTCGATTCCGCTTTACAGCCTCAGATCGTTCCGGTTCCGGATCCTTTTTATTCACCCACTCCTCCAACTGTATTTGTTTGTCCTCTACCTCTTTATCCATAATTTCTTTTTTATGATGCAGATTCGAAAGAACCAATCTTAATTGATTCTCTATAGTTACCTTCTGTGCTCTTATCTGATCTTTGATATCACTATAATCGGATTCTATCGTAAAAAGATCGATTGATGTTGCTATCTGCCCAATCAGTTCCTTGGATAATAATAGT
>JAQWEU010000024.1 GCA_028704755.1 Minisyncoccota bacterium
TGGCACTGTCGTCTACAATGACAATGGTAATGCTTTCATCGATACAGGACTGACTACGAATACCCAATACTGCTATGCTGCCTATGCTACGGATAATACTGAATATACTGAACCTGTTACTGGATGTAGGGTTACATTGTTTGGAACTATGATAAACCAGGAATTATTAGATGGTAATTATGTAGTTAATATTTTTAAGATTGGTAATGCAGCCTCTTCTATCTCAACTACATGGACTCCTCCTATTGGAGTTGCTCAAGTAGAGGTTTTAGTTGTTGCTGGCGGAGGCGGAGGCGGAGGTAATTATACAACTGGAGGCGGAGGCGGAGGTGCTGGGGGTCTACTCTACGATATTTACCCTGTTCAATCTGGAGTCCCACTGAATTTAACTGTTGGGGCTGGTGGGACACAAGCTATAAATGGAGGGAATAGTTCTTTTGGAACAATGGTTGCTCTTGGTGGTGGTGCCGGAGGTTACGCAAATGGAACTCCTCAAAATGCCGGAAAATCTGGAGGGTCAGGTGGTGGAAGTCGATATGGAGCATCTGCAGGCTCGGGTACTGTTGGACCTCCTCGACAAGGATATGGTGGTGGTGTTGGTACTTCTACTAGTCCTTGGCCTGCGGGTGGCGGAGGTGGTGCCGGAGGTGCTGGTATCGTTGGGTCTGGCAATAATGGAGGGGATGGTGGTCCAGGATTACCTTTTTCTATTACAGGAAATTCTGTTTATTATGCAGGTGGTGGAGGAGGTAGCGGTTATTCGAGTTCAGTTCCAGGAAATGGGGGTACTGGAGGTGGCGGAAAAGGAGGGAAAAACATTGCTGGGGGAACTGGAACTGATGGATTGGGTGGTGGAGGTGGCGGAACATCAGGCTCTTCTTATCCTGGAGGAAAAGGAGGCTCTGGGACGGTAATTATTCGTTATTTTAATCCTGCAATTACTAGTGATGGAGTTTGTGGTAGTGCCAGTAAGGCCTATTATCCGACTTTTAGTAGTTATGGTAGTAATACTTTATGTTCAATAGGGTCGCCTAGTCCCAATTCTCCAATTTTTCCTACAGCGGGAACACCTACAAATTGGATCTGTAATGGGACAAGTGGAGGAAATAGCGTTAATTGTTCGGCCAGTTTAGTTCCTTCTGCTTGTGTTTCTGGAGGAGGTCTCATATGCACTGAGACAACTAATGGGGGTTATATAATTAATAAATATACTATTTCTGGAAGTAATACAGGAAGTACTACTTGGAATGCTCCTTTAGGGATCACTCAGGTTGATTATCTTGTGGTTGGTGGAGGTGGTGCCGGCGGGATATATTATGGTGGTGGAGGTGGTGCCGGCGGATTGTTGAGCGGAGTAGGTTTTGCTGTTTCTGAAAATCTAAATGTAGTAGTAGGTGCTGGAGGCAGTGCTGGAGCGAATGGAAGTAATTCTTCTTTTTCTTCATTAACTGCTGTAGGAGGCGGAGCTGGAAGTAATAGACTTTCTGCATTATCTACGACTGGTATCTCTGGAGGGTCTGGTGGAGGTGGTGGAGCTGCTGAATCAGGATATACTTCTACTGGCGGGCAATCTTCTGTTGGGCAAGGATATGTTGGAGGAAATGGATATCCTTCTAATGGCTCAGCGGGAATAGGTGCTGGTGGTGGAGGTGGGGCTGGCGGAACCGGAGGCAATGCTCCTGGATCCAGTGGATTAGGAGGAAGCGGAGGTGTAGGTATTGCTAACTCAATTACTGGAACGTCTACTGTGTATGCAGCAGGTGGAGGTGGTGCCGGTTATTTATCTGGTGCAGCAGGTGGATCTTCCTTAGGAGGGTCTGGAGGTAAAATGGGTTCATCTACTCAGACTTCTGGTGTAGCGAATACTGGTAGTGGTGGAGGCGGATGTGCTGATAGTGGTACTTCTGGTAGTGGTGGATCAGGAGTTGTAATATTGAAGTTCATTTTTCCATAAAATATTTTTAGTGCTTCTTGAAGGATATGCCCTTAGATATGTCCTTCTTTTTATTAACTATTCTTGAAATTTGCTATTTCGAAAATGTGTGATAAAATAGTCTTGTATAAAATATATAATTAATATTTTAATCGTTCATTATGCTTAAACAAAAAGGCAAATTCATTGTTTTGGAAGGTATCGATGGTTGTGGAGGAGAGACACAATCGAAGAAACTATTAGAAATGTTCAAGAAGAATGGAATTGATTTTTTAAGGATCAGGCATCCTAATTATAGTACTTCCTTAGGGAAGATCATAAGTAAGAAACTCTATAGTAATGATGATTTCCCCGAGGACATGCAGTCCTTATTATATTTTACTGAAATATACCAAGAAAGGAATTTGATCGCTAAGGCTTTGGAAGAGGGAAAGATCGTGTTTGCTGATAGGTACTTTACTGCCACTCTCGCTTATCAGGGAATGAATAAGAAAAGTTTGTCTAAACTGATAGAGTTGGAGAAGTTATTTCCTATTCAGAAACCCGATGTTTCCATTCTCATAAAGATATCTACTAAAGTTTCTTTTGAAAGGAAATCGAAAGAGAAAAAGGGTAATCTCGATAAATTCGAAAAGAATCTTGATTTTCTGAAAAATGTTTCTAAGAATTATGACAAGCTTGCCAAAGAGAATGTCTTTTGTAAGTGGGAAATAGCCGATGGGGAGAGATCGAAAGAGGAAGTCTTTGAGCAAATAGTAAATATAATAAATAATAAATTAAAAATAAGTATAAAATAAAATGGCAGCAGTAAAAACAATAAATCAATATATCGACCATACTAATATCAACACAAAGGCAACTAAGGAAGATATCTTGAAAACATGTGAAGAAGCTAAGAAGTATCAGTTTCGAGGTGTCTGTATAAGACCTAAATGGGTTAAGACAGTTTCTGTAGCCTTGAAAGATACTGATATCAAGATAGTGGTTCTTATTGATGATCCGATAGGTGATAGTTCTCATGAGGAAAGGATGAAAATTGCTGAAAAAGCTGTAAAGGATGGTGCAAGCGAATTAGACATAGTCATCAATATTCCAGATGTCAAGCATGAGAAGTGGGGGAATATCCAGAATGATTTGAAGGCTGTCTGTAAATTGAAGGATACTAAGGTGATAATCGGTAGTGGATTCCTGACTGATGAGGAGATCGCAAAAGTATCACAGATAGTGAAAAGAGTCGGAGCTATATGCGTGAAGACAGCAACTGAAAAAGATCCATTAGAAAATCGTGAACTGAAGGAGAAAGCAAATCATCTGAAGATAATGAGAGATAATGCTCCGGGGTTATTGATAAAGGCTTCTGGGAAGGTCAAATCTCTTAAGGATATGAGAATGATGATAAAAGCTGGAGCTGATATTATTGGATCAAGTAATGGAGTAGAAATAATGAAGGAATTGAAGAAGTAAGTCACGGAACTAGTAGCGGATTGCTACTAGTTTTTAATTTGAAGATAATAATATTAAAATACCTTAATCGGTACTTGCAATATTGAGGTTTTTCTGTCAATTTATATATAGAATAACAATTTTGAATATATAAGTTATATGTATAAAGCAACTATAGGATTAGAAATACACTTTGAATCGAAGACAAATTCCAAGATGTTTTGCAACTGTCCAAATGAAGAGAATAATTCCTTAGACGAAGCTCCTAATATCAATACTTGCCCTGTGTGCATGGGCCATCCAGGAGTCCTTCCCGTCATCAATAAGGAAGCGATCGATAAGCTGATTAAGACTGGACTTGCCCTGAATTGTAAGATAGCTGAGCACACTAAATTCGATCGTAAGAATTATTTTTATCCAGATCTTCCTAAGGGATATCAAATCTCTCAATTCGATATGCCTATCTGTTATGGCGGGTATTTAGATTTCGCTCTGGATGATGGATCTATGAAACGGGTAAGGATCACTAGGATCCATATGGAAGAAGATACGGCAAAGTCTTATCATATGGACGATGGAGCCACATTGGTCGATTTTAATCGATCCGGTGTCCCGTTGATGGAACTGGTGACTGAACCGGATATGCATACTGGAGAGGAGGCTAGGAGGTTCGCACAAGAACTCCAATTGCTCTTAAAATGTCTTGATGTCTCAAATGCTGATATGGAAAAGGGGCAAATGAGATGCGAGGTGAATATTTCTATCAATACGGAAGATGATGATGAATTAGGTACTAAGGTTGAGATAAAGAACCTTAATTCTTTCAAGACTGTCGAGAAGTCGATCGAATATGAGACAAAGAGACAGGCAGAAGCTCTCAATAATGGAGAGAAGATCATTCAGGAGACAAGGGGATGGCATGACAACAAAGAGGCTACTTTCAGCCAAAGGAATAAGGAAGATGCCTACGAGTACCGTTATTTCCCTGAGCCTGACCTACCTCCATTGGAAATAACTGAGGAAAGGGTTGAGAAAATCAGATCAGGCTTACCTGAATTACCTAGTGATAAAAGGAAAAGATTCAAGGAGGAATATGGCATTGATCTTAAGACGATCGAGTTCTTTGTCTATGAGCCGGAACTGGCTGATTATTTCGAGAAGACTGCTACTGAACTGCGATCCTGGGCTGATGAGACCAGGGAAACGACTATTACGGATGAAGAGTATGCCAATATCATCAAATTGTGTACGAACTATATTCTTACTGACCTGCAATCGATAATAAAGAGCGATGAAGAGATCAAGAATGTCGATAATAATTTTGCTTTCTTGAGCAAGAGAATAACTCCTGAGAATTTTGCTGAATTCATCTGCTTGATAGCGAATAATAAGATTACGAGCAAGATTGCCAAGATAGTATTGCCAGAAATGTATTCGAAGGGAAAAGACCCTTCACAGATAATCGAGGACAATGACCTGATGCCGATAGCTGATGATTCTGAATTATTAACAATAGTGAATACTGTCATAGAAAATAACCCTAAACCTGCTAGTGATTATAGGGGAGGGAAGCAGAACAGTATCGCTTTCCTTATCGGTCAGGTAATGGCTGCCTCAAAAGGAAAAGCTGATCCTAAGAAAGCAGCAGAAGTCTTAAAAAGGGAATTAGAAAAATAATCATAAAATATACTTGAGCTAGTCTTAAGTATTTTTATTTGAAAAATGATGAAGAAACAAAATGGTTCAATAGTCTTTACGTTAGTATTAGGTTTTGTGATTATCGCTGTTATTATCGGAATGATAATGGTCGCCACTAATTCAATAAAGAGTAGGAAGACTAACGATAGTCAGAAATATGAGAAAGTGACTGACCAGTCAATGTCGGAAATGAATGTTAACATGCCTGAGATTCTTGATTTTCAGGACTTGAAATCTTTTGTGAATAATAATTTCCGTATCGGGCAGAAGATAGGGGGTCTGAATATCGAGTCAATGAATGAGATAAGGAACAACGATAAAGATACTTTGTCAATAAAGTTTTCAGGACAGAAAACCATTACTGGTAAATACTATTTCTATTTTTCTAAGAACAGGACTGAAAGCAAGGAATTATTAGAGAAGAAGGATAAGTTCTTCTATAATAAGTCTATTGAAATAGAGAAAGATGTTGCAGCCGTATGTTTTGAAGATATTGCGAATTATGATTTCCTAGCTATTACTGCAACGGATGCATCTTTTGAGCCACCTTTAAAATTCAAGACATTATGCTTGGAATTGAATCCGGAAAATGCAGAATTGATGAATGAGAAATTCGGTTCTGGAGGAAGTTTCGGCCAGGCGACCGTCACTTTGGACAATTATGAGGTGATTTTTTCTAGCGATGGCGTGTGTGGTGATGGTCATTGCACTTATTATCCATATTATCGAGCACATCTTCTGAGTGTAACGAAATCGAGTTATGAAGATTTTTCTGATGACAGCAAATGGAAAACTGCTAATATAACTGAGGGATTGGACATAATACTTCCTCCTGGTTTCATCCTTGATGAGAACGATGAGTTCATCAATAATACTTATGACATCCGTAGCGTCAGATTATTTTCAAATAGTAATTACCTTCGTCTGTCTTACCAATATTGTGGGAATACTATGACCTATAGCTGTGTTTCTGCAGCAGGATATGATATTTTGGAGGAAAGAATGACTATCCCTCAATATATTGAAGAGAACATAACGAATAATAACGAATTGGAAGACAAGACATATACTGATGAGAAATTCTTCGGATATCCTAGCTTGCAGCATTTCTTTACTATGGGACATATGATGGATATTCCTACCTTAGTATTCCAACCATCGAAGGATAAGATTTTTTCAGTAGATGTCTCTTCGGGTGGTCGTATTGATAGTCTTGATGATCTTTCTAGAAGTGTAGATACTTTTTCTTCGTGGATAAGAACTAAGTAGTATGCGATGGGAAAGGATCATAATCAAGAATGATGAAGGAGGAGCAGTTGAAGCAATGGCTCCGATCGTAATCTCTGCTAGTAGGGCGACTGACATCCCTGCTTTTTATCCTGATTGGCTATGTTCGAGAATGGAAAAAGGATTTCTGGAATGGAACAATCCTTTCAATAACGTAAAACACTATGTCTCATTCTCCAAGTGTAGGGCGATGGTCTTTTGGACTAAGAACCCAAGACCGATGTTCAAATATCTGGATTATCTGGATAAGAAGATTGGAAATTACTATTTTCACTACACCTTGAATGATTATGAAAATGATTGCCTGGAGCCAAATTTACCCCCATTGAGGGAACGGATCGCCTCATTCGTGGAATTATCGGATAGGATCGGGAAAGACCGTGTCATCTGGCGATTCGATCCTTTGATCCTTACTGATAATATAGATATTGATAGCTTATTGAGGAGGATCGAATACATCGGCACTAGGGTCAAGGACCGTACTAATAAGCTGATATTCAGCTTTGCCGATATCGATGTATATAAAAAGGTAGAAAAAAGGCTTAAGAAAGAAGGAGTAAGATATCATGATTTTACCCTTGAGGATAAGATACGTATTGCGAAAGGAATCTCATCGATAAATAATAGATTGGGTTTAGAAGTCGCTACTTGTTCAGAAGATATTGATCTTGAAGGATGTGGTGTCAAACATGCTAGATGCATTGATCCTGAATTAATGTCAAAAATATTCAATCATGACTATCGATTGATGGACTATCTGAAGAGATGCAAGAAAGATAGTGGACAGCGAAAAGACTGTCGATGTATTTCTAGTAAGGATATCGGAAAGTATGGAACATGCAAGCATGGCTGTAAGTATTGTTATGCGCAGTGATTCAATCCTGAGGCTAAATGTGGTATTATATCAAGAGACTATGAATATGAATAAATCAGTAATTATTAATTCGACATTATTAGCCGGGGTTTTCCTAGTAGGGACTATTTTCATTCCTCCTATGCTTAAGCTAGGCCATTCTGATGATCAAAAGATCGAGACTTTATCCGACTTTATCGAGAAGCCAGTAATATATCTTTATCCAGAAAAGGAGGAAGACGTGGCAGTAGAATTAGATTATCAGGGAGAAGTCATAATGGGGTACCCCGAATATGATAGATCTATCAAAGGTTGGAAGGTCAGAGCCTTTCCTGATGGGAGGATCTTGGCTCAAGATGGCAGGGAATACAGTTACTTATTCTGGGAAGGGAAATATGATAAACCTATTGATATTGATATGTCTACTGGTTTTGTCGTAAAAGGGAAGGATGTCAGGAATTTTTTGCAAACAAAATTGAAAGAGATGGGATTGACCGCAAAAGAGTACAATGAATTCGTAGTGTATTGGTATCCAAAATTGAAAGATAATGAATATAATCTGATACATTTTCTAGGCAAGGAATATGATGATATCGCTCCACTCCATATCTCTCCTGAACCAGATTCTATCCTGAGAGTCTTCATGACTTATAAGCCACTGAAGGACAGTGTAGGAGTAAAGGAACAGGTGATATCGCCTTTTGAGAGAAAAGGATTTTCAGTGGTAGAGTGGGGAGGGGCTGAGATAAAGAAATAATCAAAAAAATATGAAAAAAATCTTATTAATCATTTTATTTTCCTTCTTATTAGCGAATGTTTCCTATGCTAAAGGAGTGGTATATTCTGATATCTCTGTCGTTGATGTTAAGGTCAAGACGACGATGATAAAGATAAGGGATGGCCTAATATACCAGAAGGATCATAAAGGGACTTATTCTGGATTTCTGGAATCTAAGAAAGGCATTGAGATTGTCAGTATCGTCAATGCTGAGGGATTAGGAAAGATGACTGCTTTTACTTCGAAGAATGCTTTTTGTATAATGAAAAAGGTTTATGGGGATGGTTATTATTGTATCGATAGTAGCGGATATGAAGGAAATATCAGCGGGTGTTCAAAAGTGAATATTGCCTGTGTCGATCCTATAATAATCAAGGCGAATAAAGAATCAGTAAGAGCTGATATCATAAGGATGATCATGGATTTAATAGTAAAAAGACATAATAATTAAACAAAATAATAATATGAATAAGAAAATAATATATTTATTCCTTCTGATCGTTCTTTGTGGTTGTCTGATCCTTATACAGTCAGCACATTCTCCTGAGGATAAAAGCAAGGTCAGCAGTGATGCAAACCAGCAATCACTTCCAAAATGCAGTGAAGAGTCTTATGGATTAGACTGTTCTATTGTCAATTTCCTAAAGGAAAATCTTGGACGTAATAATAAGAGTGAGGCCAAGGTTTTTTGCTATTATAATAAGATCGGAGAAAAGGATAATGAAATATATCTAAGAGCTTCTTGTGGTAGTTTCCGGATAATAAGCAGCGAGATGGTCTGTCCGGATGAGAAGACGAATGATGAATGTTTCATCACGAAGAAATGTGGTTATTGTACTGAGAAGGGAATCGAACCAAGAATAATCCAGGATGCTGGGGTAGTGATTCCAGTAAAACTTACGAGGACCGATGATGGGTATAAGATGGAGACACCCTCTGATGGTTCTCTGTATCAAAAGAGTATGGAGAGAATATTTCCTGCTGAAATCCTGGAAAAGATAGTCGCTGATACTAGTGACATATTCTCCATGACTATCAAATTAGCAGAAAATGAGATGAAGACAAAAGCATACTTTGAGGTAAAAAAAATCACTGAGACTTCTTGTCAGGGCGATTCTGATTGTCCAGAGATAAATGAAGGAAATAGGGTTGAAGCGGATTGTCCTCTTAAGATGAATTGTGTAGATAAGAAATGTACTATTGGGTGTTATGACCTTATCGATCGCTTATCTCTTCCGAGAGTAGAGAAATAAGGAAAATAAGAGAGAAAAAGGATAACTTCATTGACATTATAGTCAATATATTTTATAGTATAAAAGCTTAGGTATTTTGAACTTTAAAAAGGTGTAATTATGTGTAGAAAGGAAGATTGTATCGAGGCCTTGGAATATATTGTCGAAGAGGGGATTGATTTGGTTTTAAAAAACCATGGTCTTTCTCTTGATGATTTCAATTCAATAGGCGTAGCGGAGGAGCTGAAGAAATTGTATCGCTTGAGCTATAAGTTCAAGGCAGAGGAATATTTGAAGCTTCTTAGGGAGCCAGTAGAGATCGATATTGAATTCGATACTATTGTCGAATGGCTCAAGGAGTCCGTATCGGAAGCTGGAATTATGCTCAAGGATATCGGAACGAGTGAAGAAGAGATATCCTTGCTCAGGAAACAGTTTTACATCTATCTGTCTAAGAGCTATATCTTTTCTATGATATTTGACGACGATCCGCCTTGCGAAGATTGTGATTCTTATTTATTGAGATTGAGAAAATATGCCGAGAGTGCTTTTACTCGTAGAGTAGGATCATATAATTACTTGCGAGAGTGTATGGATCTGGGGAAAATATCCTTTGAGGATTGCGAATTGCCTCAGAAGGAAGTCGAAGACATATTGAGGCGGCATTATATTGAGATGGTGCATATCTATATCAAGATGCTACATGAATCAGATTCTTTGTGGTGGGATAATGATATGTCCTGCCTTAGGGAGATATTGAATAATAATGTTTCTTTAGAGTCTTTAGGATTGAGCGAGGAAGTAATAAAAGAACTCATCCTAAGCAGGGCAAAGTATTTCATATCCAAGAACGCGATTGATGAACTCAGGAAGTATATGGCTATTGAGAACTTATCTTTTGCGGATATAGGAATGGACGAAAAGGCGACAAGCGAAATGTTCTTTGAGCATGGAAAGTATCTTCTTTCCAGGACACAGGAAAGCGATGAATTATCATGGGGTTATTATTTCAAGGATCTCCAGCGATTCATGGCCGAAGGAATAATATCTTTCGAAGATCTCGGAGTGACCGAGAAGGAAATCATTGAACGCAGACCTCATTGAGGTCTTTTTTTATTACCTAAGAATTCGGATACTAATCTACTAGCTTCTTTCTTATCCTTTATCCAATGGATTTCCTTATCTTTTTTGAACCAAGTCATCTGTCTTTTTGCGAACTTGTTCGTATTAATTATTATCCTTTCTCTGATCAGAGCTATATCCGTTTTGTCCAGTGGTGCTTTTTCGAGATAATCCTTCCATTCTTGATATCCTATCGTTTGCAGGGGAGGAATATTTCCATATTTACCGATAAGGCAAGCAGCTTCTTCTTCTAGGCCTTTTTTGAGCATCTTATCTACTCTTCTTATTATCCGGTCAAGGATACTTTCTCTTTCTGTCACTATCCCTATTTTCAGGATGTCAAAAATTGGCTCTTTGAGCTTTCGGTTTTCCCAAAACGATTTCCCGGTCGATTTGCAGACTTCGATGGCTCTGATGAGCCTTCTTTTGTTCTTCCTGTCGATATTTTCTGCTCCGACTGGATCAAGTTCCTGATATCGTATGAATAATGAGTCCATATCTGTTCGTTCTAGTTCTTCCCTGAGTCTTTCATCAGCAATGATCTTAGGAAAATCTAGATTATTCGCTACAGCATCTATATATAGGCCTGTTCCTCCGACCATGAAAGCATTCTTGTTCTTTTTTTGGATATTCTTTATCTCTTTGATAGCCTTTTTCTTGAATAAGGCAGCGTTGAACGGTTTCTTGGGAGAACATATGTCTATGAGGTGGTGAGGAATTCCTTTTACGACATATCCTTCTGTGCCTGTATCCTTTTCTGGCTTAGCGGTTCCGATATCCATGCCTTCATAGACCAATCTTGAGTCAGCCGATATTATTTCTCCATCGTATTTTTTTGCAAGAAAAATCCCTAGATCAGTCTTTCCTGATGCGGTAGGTCCAAGGATGACTATCAGTTTTTCTTTTGGTCCATTTTTCATCTTAATGATATATATGGTTTCCTTCTAAGCTCAAGGGTAAGGTCTTAGAGATTGTGACGTCGATGATCTTTCCGACTAGATCCTCTTGCTTAGAAAATATCTTGACTGATTTATTCTGCCTATTCCTTCCTAGATAATAGCTCTTGTATTTCTCGAAGACTAGGACTGGTATCGTCTGATCCTGGAATATCTTATTCTTCTTTTCTCCTATCTCTTTCAGTGATTCGGTCAGTATCTTGTGCCTGGAGCGCTTGTCGGTTTTCTTGACATCGTCAGCCATATTCTTGTAACAATGCGACTCTGGTCTTGGGGAATATTGAGCGATGAAAGCCATATCGAATTCAGCTTTCTTGAATAATTCAAGAGTATCGAGGAATTGCTCTTCTGATTCAGTAGGGAAGCCGACGATGATATCTGTCGATATAGCTATTTCTCTTTCTAGTCCTGATCTTTTCGAGGAGAAAGCTTTCTTTATCTTCTTGATGAGCTTGAGATATTGCTCTGAAGTGTATGGACGATTCATCTTGCGGAGTATTTCATTGTTTCCTGCCTGAGCCGGTAGGTTTATATATGGAGCGAATTTAGGAGACTCTGCCAGGGCTTCAATCAAACTATCTGAGAAGTCTTTCGGGTGGGGACTGGTAAATCTCAACCAAAAATCGCCATCGATCTCATCGATAGCCCTTATCAAGGAAGCAAAATCAAAATTTATATCATCTGGAGAGTGGTAACTATTCACATTCTCTCCCAATAGCCATATTTCCTTGTATCCTTTTTTTGCAAGATCTCTTATCTCTTTGATTATGGATTTATGGCTCCTTGAAACCAGCCTACCTCTCGTAAAGGGGACAGCGCAATAGGTACAGAAATTATCACATCCATTGGATATCGGGACCGAGGCCTGGAACGAGCTCGATCTCTTTGGGTCGATTTTCAGATAGTCCATTTTCTTTTTTCTGATATCTAGATCGGTTAATATCTGAGGCCATATTTCCAGGTCTTCTTTCTTGAGTACGTAGTCAAATATCCTATTGAACTTGAATTTATCTGATTCGAGGAAGCAACCGGTCAGGATGAGTTTTAATCTCTTATTAGTCTTTTTCAACTCAGAGAGTCTGACTGCTTGCCCGAGGATCCTATCAACAGCACTCTGACGGACGGAGCACATATTCATGATGATGATATCTGCTTCGTCTATAGAAGGGCATTCGATGAATCCCATTGATTCGAATATCGTCGATATCCTTTCAGAGTCGGATATGTTCATCTGACAGCCAAATGTCACTATGTGGTATTTTTTCATAACTATTCTTTTATTTTTTCGGAAGTTCCGCACTCTCCTTTATAGAAGGACCATTCCTCACATACTGTTTCCTTGTCTATGATGCAATTCCTTGTAATTTTTTCATTGTCATTGATCTCTTCCAGCTTATACCCCTTCCTAAGACAGTAAGCAGAAGCTGGATTGTCGGGGTTAGTAATGATCTTGGTATTACTTGCTCCAGTGATCATTTCCGTGTTCTTCGGCCTGAAGATGAATTCATTCTCATTCGTCCGAAATGATGAGATTATGTAATCCTTTGCATCTCTGAGTAGCGATTTGGTCTCATCGTAGATTTGTAAATCGTTAATCTCATCATCTAGGCTATCTGGGTCATAATCTATGAGAAAAGTTTTGAATCTTTCTAATTCCTCGACTTCTTCAGGAGATACGGTAGAGATGATCTCATCGATCCATTTTCCACTAGATATCTTGTCGTACAGATCCTTCTGCCTTTTTTCCTTATTACTGGTCTGCAGTTCCTTGTAATAGTCAGTAGTCTTTATCTTTTCTAATGCTTTCTCAAGATAGTCAATTTCTGAGGTTGATAATTCTTTCTGTGTCTCACCTTTTATGATATTCAATTCATACGCTAAAAGCTTATCATTGATCTCTTTACGTTCCGATAAGGAAATCATGAGATCGATATTCTTCAGGGTGCTGATTCCATTATCCTGGACCTGGCAATGCTTCTTAAGCAGATCGATCACATCTTCTTCAAGGGAGATATTGAGAGCATTCGATAGGATATTGCTCGAAGAATCTTTTATCAGTGTCTCTTTATTTGCCTCATCTACCTGGTCCAATGAGCTTATGATCTCTTTATGGCTCATAACAGCTATTATGAGTTTTCCTAGGAGGTCACTACTGATCGTTTTCAGTGATGATATCGCTAATTTTATCTCTTTCGTTTCCTCGAAATAATTATTAAGGAATATGTCATAGTCACTGTCTTTGGCAATTTTAATCTCTTCTAGTTTTTTGTCGGATATCTCAATCATCCTTCCTATTCTTCTTTCGGGGTCTGTTTCTATCAGAAGTCCGACAGTCCTTGACCATTCTTTGGTGAAATACATCGCTCCGTTAGGAGAGAATAACTGGTTTATATCTTCACTTCTTTTTTCCTTAGCTATTATTATCAGCGGTATGATGAGAAGTAGAAGAATTAAGATAGGAAATTTCTTTGACATCTTATTTCAGTAAATCTTCTTGTTCTATAAATTTCTCGATAGACATCTCTCCTAAATCCTGTTGTCCTCTTTTTCTGACACTGACAGTATTATTGCTCTTTTCCTTTTCTCCCACGACTAATACATATGGTATCTTTTCCATTTCTGCGGCTCTTATCTTCTTTCCGATTGTCTGATTGTCTGTATCTATTTCTATCCTGAACATCTTCAATCTTTTTTCTATCTCTTTTGCGTAATCAATGAAGTTCTCACTGATAGGAATGATCCTTATTTGGACAGGGGAGAGCCAGAAGGGGAAAGCTCCTGCATAATGCTCGATCAGTATTCCGATCATCCTTTCAAAACTTCCGAATATAGCAGCATGGAGCATTACAGGTGTTCTTCTTTCGCCAGACTCATCAATATATTCACAATTGAATTTTCCAGGCAATTGGAAGTCTAATTGGATGGTCGCGACTTGCCATGATCTGCCAAGAGCATCGGAAATATTGACGTCAATCTTCGGACCATAAAAAGCTCCGTCCTTATCCTTTAATCCATAATTCTCGATGCCGTTCTGGGCTAATACTCTTTTTAGGTCCTCTTCTGCTTTATCCCATGTCGCTATTTCTCCCATGAAATCATCTGGTCTGGTTGATAAGAAGAATTTTGGCTCTACGTTCAGAGCATTGTAATATTCTTGGATCATCTTGATCAGATTGGAGATCTCCTGCTCGATCTGATCCTCGGTCAAGAAGACGTGAGAATCATCCTGAGTTATCTCCCTAACCCTGAATAATCCATTCAATTGGCCTGATTTCTCATTTCTCATCACGTGGCCGATTTCGGTATATCTGATCGGAAGTTCTCGATATGATCTCTGCTTGGTCTGGAATATCTGGATATTGAAAGGGCAATCCATCGGTTTCAAGCAGTAAGTCTCATCATCTATATTGAAGATGAACATATCTTCCTTGTAGTGTTCCCAATGTCCAGAAGTGACCCATAATCCATTCTTTGCCATTTGCGGGGTCTTGATCTTTATGTAACCATATTTCTTCCTGATCGATTGGCCGAATTTCTCTAGGCAGTCCCAGAGGATCACTCCTTTTTCGTGCCAGTAGACACTGCCAGGAGCTTCGGGATGGAAAGAGAATAGATCCATCTCTTTTCCGAGCCTCTTATGATCTCTTTTCTCTGCTTCTTCTATCATCCTAAGGTGGTTGTCCAACTCGTCCTTTGTCTCAAAGGCGTAGCCGTATATCCTCACAAGCATCTTATTCTTCTCGCTTCCTCTCCAGTAAGCTCCAGCGATCTTTGTCAGCTTAAAAGCATCGGCATTAATCTCTTCAGTTGAGTTGATGTGAGGTCCCTTGCAGAGATCATAGAATTCACCTGTCTTATAGACGGTTATCTCATCATCAGCTAGCTCTGATAATAGTTCCAGCTTATATGGTTCTTTCTGGAAGATTTCCTCGGCTTCTTTCCTGGAGATATTCATCTTCTCAAAGAACCTATTGGAAGAGATGATCTCTTTCATCCTTTCTTCTATCTTCGATAAGTCGCTTTCTGTTATCTGCTTGTCTCCGACAGTTTCGAAATCATAATAGAAGCCGTTCTCAATAGCTGGCCCCATACCTAATCTTACAATAGGGAATATGTCCTTTACTGCAATGGCAAGAACATGTGCCAAAGAATGTCTTACGATGTTTATATCTTGTTTCATATTTTTATTCTTAATTATTTTACAATTCTGCATCATCTACTAATACTTCCTCTACTTCATTCGCGACTACTTTAGCTACGTCGTCACGGACGTCTGCTTTTCCCGTGACTGAGATGATCTTTCCTTCGAGAAATGCTTCTGGATTCTTTTCGAGCATGGAAGGGAAGATCACTACTTCTATCTTTTCCGTCAGGTCTTCTATCTTGATGAAGAGCATCGGATCTCCTTTTTTCGTGATGATCTTCTTGACCTCGCTCACTATTCCTATTATCGTCACTTCTTCTCCACGATATATGTGCCTTTCATTTCCCTTGAATACTGACGTCGTCCTTATTCCGAGCAGGTCATTCGTCACTTTTCTGATCGTCATGGCGTTCTTCTCGATATAGTCCTTCATCTTCTGAAGAGGGTGTCCACTGATATATAGTCCGAGCAATTCCTTCTCCCAAGCTAGCCTCTGCTTGTCGCTAAGAGGGGCGGCGTTATCCAGGGGCATCTTCGAAAGGGAACTGTTTTCCCCTCCGCCGAACATGTCGAATAAGCCTTTCTGTCCGCTCTCTTTCTGTTTCTGATTCTTTTTCTTCCAATCAAGCAACTTGTCTATATTGCTTATTACCTTGGCCCTGTCTTCAAGCGTGTCAAAAGCTCCTGCCCTTGAAAGACTTTCGAGAGATTTCTTATTCAATACTTTCGTATCTGACCTGTCAAAGAAGTCATGGATATCTTTGAACGGACCACCAGCTTTTCTTTCCTCGATCGTCAGATCCACGACATTATCTCCCACATTCTTAATGGCCGTCAGTCCGAATCTGATCATCTTTTTACCTGGAACCACACTGAAGCCTTTATAACTCTCATTGATATCTGGCGGCAACACTTCGATTCCCATCTTGTTGCATTCATCGATCAAGGTTG
>JAQWEU010000069.1 GCA_028704755.1 Minisyncoccota bacterium
GAGCAGGATTAGATGAGCTCCATATCTATTGTTATTCAGCTTGGGGTTTCGACAGCAGTTCCTCTACTTACAGTCCTGGCTTCGTCCTTGCTTGTGGCGCTGTCCCAGCTGCTGACCCGGTCAGTTTTAATCTAACGCCTGGATTGAATTACATCAATTTATCTTGGGTGAGAGGAGGAGAGTATCGAACTCTTGTCAGGCGTCAGCAGGGCACTGCTCCTCAAGATATCGATGAAGGAGTCCTTATCTACAACGGTACTGATTCCAGCTATCAGGATCTCGCTAGTGATGACACCCCTTTGACTGAAGGAGTGGATTATTGCTATTCCATCTGGCATGTCAATTCAGTTACCGGAGCCATCTCTAACAATCACCTAGAACAGTGCACTCAATTAGTTGAAGTGGGTAATGTCACTAATTTAACATCTTCTAGTCTCTTGACTAACTCTGTTTCTCTTTCTTGGACAAAGGCTCAATATTCGACGAATACCCATATTAGGAGATTGCAGGGCATGACACCTCCTGCAAATAGGACAGAGGGCATAGAAGTATATAATAGTACAGGAGCTTCATATACTGATAATACATTGAATCAGAATACGGATTATTGTTATTCTGCTTGGAGCTACGATGAGGTTCTTAGTAAATATTCAAAAAGTAAGGTTAGTGTTTGTGTAAAAACATTAGAAGTAATTAACGGTCAATGTGGTTCTGCCAATAAAAGCTATTCATATGCTTCAAGTAGTTATGGAGGTGATTCGTTTTGTTCTGTCGGAATATCTTCTCCAATTACTCCAGCTTTTCCAGCATTGGGTGCTACTGTTTCTTGGGCATGCAGTGGAAGCAATGGAGGAACTACTGCTAGTTGTAGTGCAAAGCATTTAGCAGGAACTATTGTTTATACAGAAAATATTAATGGTCTTTATATCGTTGGAAGCTTTACCTTGATTGGTAGTGGAATTGTTAGTACCTCTTGGACTCCTCCTATTGGAGTAACTTCGGTTGAATACCTTGTTGTTGCGGGAGGAGGCGGCGGCGGAGGTACTTCAACCATAGGGGGCGGTGGAGGAGGTGGTGGAGCTGGTGGTTTTAGAACAGGTACACTTTCTGTTAATTCAGAAACTTCGTATAGTGTTATTGTTGGTGCTGGAGGTGCTATAAGTGCTGTTGGAGGAAAATCGGTTTTTGGGAATATTGAATCTGCTGGAGGTGCTCCAGGCAGAGATAATGCAGGATCATATGGTACTGGGTATGATGGTGGTTCTGGTGGTGGATGTAAAGCAAATCATCCATCATATGGACAATTTTTTGGTGGGTTAGGAAATATTCCATCAACAACTGTAATGGATGGAGTTCCTCAAGGTTATAATGGAGGTCCTTCAGTAACTTCTCGTGGTAGTTATTGTGCTTCTGGTGGTGGTGGCGCTGGTGGAAATTCGCCTGGTTTGGATGGGGGGCTTGGTAGAGTAAGTTCGATAACTGGCACCTCTTTATATTATGGTGGGGGTGGTGGCGCTGGTGGACAGTGTGGTCCTGGTTCAGGATATACGGAAAGAGGTATTGGAGGTTCGGGAATAGGAGGCTCTGGTGCATATACTACTCCGTCATTTGTTAATGCAACTTCTGGTGCTGTAAACACTGGTAGTGGTGGAGGAGGAGGTTATAGAAGTAGCGCTAATGTTGTAGGGACAGGAAGTGGAAGTTCTGGAATTGTTATTATTAGATATTTAAAACCTTAGTATTTTTTAATAAAAATAATACCCTCTTATTTGGAGGGTATTTTAGTATTGCTTTATGCAGTTTTATCGGCTATTAATTAATAAAGATTTATTAATAGCTATAATTATGAAATTAAAAAATATTGACTTAGTGGCAAATAGGATAAAGGAAGCGATTGAGAGAGAAGAACAGATAATCTTATTCGGTGATTCTGATATGGATGGAGTTTCTGCTACGGTGATTGCTAAAGAGGCAATCAGCAATGCGGCTTTTTTTCTGAATAAAAAGCTGCATATCTCGGCTTATTTCCCTGATAGGAAAAAGGAGGGGTATGGCTTTAATGAAAATGTCCTTGATTATATAATTAAGAAATATCCTAGTAAGGCACTTGTAATCACCCTTGATTGTGGGATCACTAATTTCGAGGAGATCAAGAAAGCAAGAAAGAAAGGATTCGAGGTGATAATAATAGATCATCATCAGCCAGTGGTTGATGGACTTCCGGAAGCAGATATAATAGTGGATCCGAAGCAGGAGGGAGATGATTATCCTTTCAAGGATTTTTCGAATGCAGGATTATCTTTCAAATTAGCAGAAGAATTACTAGGGGAGAGGATGCCTTCCTTATTGAAAGAAAGCCTATTAGAACTGACTGCGATGGCGACCATAGCTGACATGATGCCTGAAAAGGATGAAAATATAGACTATATATATCAGGGATTATCGAAGATAGAGAATAGTCAGAGACCGATCCTGAAAGCGTTTTTTACAATATTCAATCCAGAGGAATTCAATTCGAAGAAGGATATAATCTATAAGATAAATAGTTGTTTCAATGTTGCTAATATCGATAGTGACCATGTTTCTTTCTTGTATTATGTCTTAACAGAGACAGATGTAGAAGCAGCGAAAGAATATGCTAAAGAATTATTAGAAGAATCTAATAGGAGACATCTTGAAATATATGCATTATTCGATGATGCAAAAAATGTAATTGATTCAAAGATAGGGAATAGGATCATATTCGAAGGATCTCCTAATTGGAGCATAGAGTATCTAGGAGCTGTCGCTTCAAAATTGACGTTACTATATAATAAGCCAGTTTTCATCTATCAGAGATACGATGATTTCAGTAGGGGGACAGTAAGGCTGCCTAAGAAATATGATGCGGTGAAAGCGATGGAAAGCTGTAAACAATTACTCAAGACTTTCGGAGGGCATCCTCCAGCTGCTGGATTCACTGTTATCAATAGCAATCTTGATAAATTCAAATCAGCATTGATTGCTTATTTTAATAAGGTAGATAGTGAATAATCTATAAATAAAAAAGCGCTTCTTTTTTTAAGAAGCGATTATCATTTCTGAGCAAGACTGCTCACGAATATGTGTGTCGAGGCTCTGAAGCCCGCAATACTGAATTTTTTCTGCGTCAATGTTATTTCCGGCAACCTTTGGCCGGAATTCTTCCAAGGTGCTCATGTTTATACTATAAACTATTATTTTTATTTTGTCAATACATATTGACGGGGTATATTAAATTATCCTTGTTTTTTCTTGTTTTATTTGCTAAAAAGATAGCATATTAGAATAATTTGAAAGGATGATGATTGTGTTGCATGTTCTGTGTTATGCTTTCATCAAGATTAATTAATGTTTAATAATATGAATTTTTTAAGTATTTCGAAAAAGTTATCTTACCTGTTCGTGTTCCTGTTTCCTGTGTTATTTATTCCGTCATCGATGGTCTCTCCAGTGATGAATCAGAAGGCAATCTTACTCATCGGGTTGATGATTCCTATGATTTTTTTCTTAATCTCAATGTTTAAGGAGAAGAAGGAGGTGATAAAGGGGAAGCTACCGATGAAACTGATTTCTGCTCTTATCCTGACTATCCTGATATCGTTCTCATTGACTGGATATTATGCTTTGGGTTATTGGGGTTATCCGATACAATCTGATTCTCTGTTCTCGTTCACATTATTCTTTTCCTTGTTATTCTTAGCAATGAATGTTTTTGATGATGAGAAGGAGAGGATAAGGGCTTATAAGTTCTTTTCCTTCGGTGCTTTATTCTTAGCTTTTGTATATCTTTTCCAGATTGGTATCGGATCAACAAAAGGAATTGAAATGATCCTTCCTAATAGCGAGGAGTCGGCAATCATTTTT
>JAQWEU010000025.1 GCA_028704755.1 Minisyncoccota bacterium
TCCCTGGTTCTATAGTAGAAGTGATATCAGGATAAGACATATCCTCCATAGCCTGCTTCCCTATTATGCTCTTGTAGAGATTGCTGATATCGTTCTTCCTCACAGCATCATTCGCTGCTGAACGGCTGCCAGAGAGACCAGCGATGACGAAACCAGCCAAGATACCTATGATGGCTATGACGATCAATAGTTCGATGAGAGTGAAGCCTCTTCTTTGCATGTGATGTTTAAGTGAATTATTAAATACATTTTAGCATAAATTAAGATTATGCAAAACTTAATTCTCCTTATTGTTTTTCTCTTTCATATTATCTAATAAATTCTCGGCTAATTGTGCATACCTTTGATCAAAAATAAAGGCTCCGTGATTTCCTTTTGTCGATAAATAATAATCAACATTTCCTTCATCAACATTCTTATTTATCTCATCCATAGGAAAGACCTTATCATTAGCGCCAGCTATGAAGCTTACCCCAATTCCATTACCTTTGATCTCCTTGGACATTTCAAAAATATCCAATTCTGTCATTTCAGAAATCTCCTTATTTGACAGTATTGGATTCTTTAGAAAATTCTTCACAACTGATTTCAAGTAGTTATAAAAGGTGAATAATTTTTCTTTATCCATTCCTTTGAATTCCTCTATTCCCTCATCAACGGCAAATCTCTTTACTAGTTCTGCATATGAAATATTGATGGATCCAGCTGGAGAGATGAAGACTAAATTCCTAAATTTCTCAGGAAAAAGGCTGGCTGCTATAGCTAGATTAAGCCCTCCTTCCGAATGCCCAATACCGTCAACAAATTCTAAACCCTTACTATCTATTATATCGATTATGGCTAAAGCTTTTTGTAATTCGGCTGTTGGGATATTCTCATCATCATATCCTTCTATCAATTCTTTCCTGCTAAAATTAGCCGTAATCACTTTTCTTTCTCCTTCCTCTGCTATTGTTTCCAATCCTTCGATCTGAGCTTCTGGACTGACCCCCCATCCTGGGGATACGAAGACCGGCACGTCTTCTGTTATTACTTCAGGAGAAATCTCCATGACATCACCCTCGTCAAAATATTCAAATTTATCTAAAAGGAATTCAGCGTCTTCTCGAGCGATCTTATAAATATTATTCCCATTTCCTTCCGTTTCTAAATCTGCGGCTTCTTCATTTTCGTTATCTTCAAAATAATTATTTTCGAAATTCATATTTTATTGTTAATTCTTATACATCAATAATAACAAAATTATAATCGTATATCAATGAATATGAATAAAAAAATCACTAGATATCTAGTGATATGTTTCAAAAACCAATCAAGAATTGACAATTCTAGCGACGGTCTCCGTAGAACAATCAGGAGCAGAGATTATATTATCCTGCATCCTCTCGACTGCGGTTCCGGTGAATTTCAATCCTGTCGCCGTTGATACGGCCACTACTAGTTCCCCTCTATCGATCAACCCCTCACTCAAAGCGTTCCTTATTCCTGCAAGAGCTATTCCGGTCTGAGGGCACACGAAATGCCCGTCTCTCCCGCACACTGCTACTGCCTGCCGCAAATCATGTTCACTAACTTCCTCCATAGCTCCATCGAAGAAAGTAATCTCTCTCATGACTTTTTCGCGAGAGACTGGATCTCCTATCCGAGCTGCTGTAGCCGCAGTATCACCGACCTTCACTGGTTCATACATATTCTTCCATAATGGAAGAGAAACTTCTCCCACAGAAGAATACACACCTCTCCATGATCTTGCAAGAGGATTAGCAGCTTCGGACTGACAACCAAGTATCTTGGATCCCATGCCTATTCCCAATTGCCTCATCGTTCTCATTGCCTTCCCCACCGAGGAACAATTACTTCCGTTTCCTACTGGAAGGGCTATCCAATCTGGAAGATTCCAATCAAAGTACTGAGCAATCAAGAATACTGTCGCTTGATGACCCTCGATCCGCGAAGGATTCAGGCTATTAGCAGGATAAACTCCATAATCACTGACTAAATCCTGCATGACCGACATACAGTCATCGAAATCTCCAGGAAGCAGAATGATCTTAGCTCCATGCACTAATGGCTGAGCCATCTGAACAGCTGTAACCTGACCCTCAGGCAGTATCACAGCACATTTTATGCCTAAGGCAGTAGAATATGCAGCTGCCATCGCCGAAGTATCTCCCGTTGAAGCGCAAGCTACGGCTTTGACCCCGGTAACATTCGCGAGGGACATCATTACAGTCCCTCCAAAATCCTTGAATGATCCAGTAGGAGTCATTCCCTCCATAATAATATGTAAGTCGATATCCCCTATCCATTGCTTAAGATGATCTCCAGCCGGAACAATCGGGACATTGCCCTCTCCCAAAGTGACTATCTTGTCCAATGGCATATACGGCATGATCCACTCCCGGAAGCGCCACACTCCTGATCGATACATTGGGTTTATTGATCGCTGGAAAGACCTACGGGCCCGTTCGTCGAACCTGCTAATGAATTCAGAAGGAGAAATATCCAGAGGTAACCGATGCTTAACTTCATAAAGATTGCCACAATAGGGACAACGGAAACTTCTTTCCTTAATGATGTTCACGGTATTCCCACATTCGATACAAGACAGCCAAGTGTCATCCATACTAAAAGGTTCTTCAGTCAAAACATGCTCCTGTAAGCCGAGTTTTAAAAGAGCTTACATGCAAAAGAATATCGTAAAATAATCAACATGTAAATAGTTTATAACCAATGAGAATTAGTTGGATGTTGTAAATAAAAAAATACCGATTGGTATTTATTCATAAAAACTATCATCCACTTCGAAGCTCATGCCCATTGATACTGCCAATTCTTCGGCGAACTTAAGGACAGTATCTTCTGCACACTCAATGCCAAATGCGGCTAAGAGGTAAGAAGTACCATCGGGATAAGCCAATAATAAATGATGGTATCCAAATGGAATATGACACCTTTTCGGAATCACGAACTTACCATTTTCTACTTTGCAACGTACAAAGACTATCTTCTCTGTCATCTAAATCTCCGAATGAATAATCATATATTCAGACCTTATTGTCAATACCATTAATTTGATTTACCTATCAATAAACCTATATCCTCTTCATATGACTTCATCTTTTCCATTATATTATTCGCATATACCTTTCCTGAGGCATTGCACTTTCCAGAATAATACCTGCAAGCAGATAAGAATGGATCATCTACCCCTCCTGACCTTTTCAAATATAATGCAACTGTTAAGAATGAATCTTTCATAAGCCAAGGATTCGGTTCTTTACCTAATATCTCTTTTGCTTCACTCCTGAAATTATTCCAAGTAGATGGAATGAACTGGGCTGGCCCCATTGAACCTCCCCAGGAGTATGGTTTGCCGTTTGAGTAGGACGGTATCCAACAGGAAACTGGCAGCTCCTTCGGATCAAGCCCTAAGGACTCAGCCATTTCAAGAAATGATGCGACATCTCTAGTAGGACTCATGACTCGTTTCCTTGTATTTCCCTTAGAGTCAATACCATCTCCTGTGTCGGAATCAGTTAAATAACACTGACCGACCCCCTTACCAAAAACCTCTCCCTCTCCAGATTCCTTACTGATTATCGCAAGAGTCAAAGCAGGGCTTACCCCAGTCATTTTTTCAGCATATTTTGCTAAGACCGTCGCTTCCTTAAAACGGACACCATCCGAGTCGATGATATCTTTAATAGTCTTCCTATCCGCAATCTGCGAACTGGAAGCAAGATTATTCTTCAAATAAGTCTTTATCATTTCTATCAGCTCAAGCCTTGAGAGCCTTTTTCCCGCTTGCACTGAAGAATCTTCAGCCAGAGCAAAATTAAAAGAGGATAAGATGATAAAGGAAACCAGAATTAACTTTAATATTTTTTTCATTATTTTTTATATTATCTCTATCTTAAAGCCTGCTAGCAGTGCCAGAACTTCAGGCTGCGAAAACTTAGCACCTTTTAACCGATTCTGAAACGGATCCATATAATAATTCTTGGCGCCGGTGAAATCGCATTTCTCTAAATTCGTATTCCTAAAAATACTTCCTTGTAGGTCAGATGATGAAAACTTGCTTCCTTCAAAATCACTATCAGAAAAATCTGACTCTTTCAATTGACAGCCAATGAACTTGCCATTCTTCATTACCGATCTATCAAAGCTGCATAGCTCTATCTTACTATCCTTAAAGGTCCAATCGAGTAGTAATGTATTTATTCTAGCAAAAGCAATTCCTAGCAACTTGCATTTTAAGAAACATGCTCCACGAAAACTGCAGTCCGAAAAGTCTGCATTAGAAAAATTGCAATTGATGAAAGTACAATTGATAAAGACTGAATTAGAAAAATTACAAGAAGTAAAATCTATCTTGCTAAATCTCTTATCTTGGAATTCTTTATTCTTAAAATCTTGATTATCCATATCTCCTATATATTAGCAGATAAATCTGAAAGCATAAAATAGGCTTTACACCATATGGTTATTGATGTATACAATAGTAAGAACTTTGGAAGGATGATTATGAAGAGCGAATGCTTAATGCGGTATATCTTTACTGGATCAGTACCATCGGTCAATCTGCGCCTGAAAACCAGATTCTCATTCATGGATTTTAACAGGATTCAAGAATTGTACATCAATTCAAAAAAAGGAAGCATGGAGGAAGAGGTAGCATTACAATGCCTACTAGAAAAAATGCTCACTTTCGGGCAATTCAAGATAGTCTACTACTATGTCTCTGGTAACGATGAATTCCGTTACCTGCTCCTGAGTGAAATGTTCCGGAGAGCGAGATGTTTTGATGATTGGTGCCACTTATACATGATCTCAGACAGGGATCAGGAAGAGAAGTGCCTGATCAAGATGAATTTTTATGCTAAGGATTTCTACGAGTTAAGATGCGTTTACGCAAATTCGAAGAATTTTGATTACATAAGAAGGAATATCGTAATGAGAATCAGCAAACTAGTCTTTACTGATGATGAATTGTTTTCGAGGGCTATTGATTCCTGTGCTGGGTATCCAGAGATTAGAAGCATCCTACTAGATTTCAAAAACCTTTGACAAAAATAATGACATCCTGTATCTATATATAGGCTCATTATGTTACCGAGGAGGTTATTAAGATTAGGGCAACAGAACGATACAGGTTCGATACTATCAGACATTATCATAATGATGATATTTTCTGTAGCTACGCTACTACTATTGTTCTTAGTATCGCCATATTTGTGCTAATAGCGGAAAATAATCCGCTTTTTTTATTATAAAAAATCGCCTAATCGGCGACAGATATTAGATCGTTGTAATTATGGGCATTGCCTACACATCACATTACCAGAACAGGCTTCTTTTGTCTGCCTGCAATCACTTTCAGTCTGATAGCATCTCTTAGTACATGAGCTGTACCATAGAGACCCACAACCAGTAGGAATGCACTTGCTCTTGTCCGGGATTATTGGATAGACTGGATCAACCTGCTTCTGCTTGAAGAATAAATACATCTGCCTACATGCATAGTCGCCAGTATCAGGGTATTTTCCGACTATGCAGCCATAAGAATACCATATCCAGAATAATAATAATCCCCCGATTAACAATTGCAAAATAGCGGCTATGATTTCTATAGCAAGAGGTTTTGGCTTTGCCGAAGTTGCTTGATTGGGATTGTCTTGCTCTTTCTTTTCCTGACCAGTAGCAATCCCGCAGCTCTTACAGAATCTTGCATCTTCTTCTATTTCTTTTCCGCAGTTCTTACAAAACATATATTCATAATAAACTTAAGCGGTACTAATTGATTTAATTCTAACATAATCAAGCCTTAGGTCAACGAAGAAATACACCAAAAGGGCTGGCATCAATAATTGCCAGCCCTTTTGAATTAGCTGATATCGTTCTTCATGTTCACATACCTCTCCCAAAGAACATTGAACTCAGGAGATGATAATTTCAATTCCTCGAATGTCCCAGAAGCTACCACTTTTCCTCCCTTGAACAAATACACCTTATCAAAAAGTGATAATAGATGCAGTCTATGCACGGAAGCGATTATCGCCTGCTTAGGAAAAGCTGAAAATACATTGTTAAAAATATCCAATTCATTCTGGAAATCTACACTACTAGTAGGTTCGTCCAGGAGGATGATATCCTTGTCAGTGGAAGCTAGAAGTCCACGTACGAGAGCAAGTCTTTGTTTCTCTCCTCCACTGAGATTGACTCCTTTCTCGAAGATAAGTGATTCCAACTTATTCGGAAGGTGATCTACGATCCGAGTAAAGCAGGCCATATCAGTAAACACCTTCAAATGGATATCAGAATAATCTACTCCGAGAGTAATGTTCTCCCTGATAGTAGTAGCGAATATCTCAGGATCCTGTGGAATTAGCGAAATTGAATCGCTTATTCCTGAGAATCCTAAAGGATCCTGTCTTCCATCAATAGATAGGTTCAGATCCTTGGGATGATATAAGTCCCTTAAGACCTTAAGAAAAGTAGTCTTTCCTGCTCCGCTCTCTCCGATAAGGGCAATACGTTCCCCTTTGCGGATAGAGATTGACATATCCTCGAGATCCAGATCTTCTCCTTCTTCAGACTGATAGGAGAATGATAAATCCTCTATCCGTAATTCCTGCCAACCATTTGGCAATTTTTTATTACCTACTTTTTCGATATCCCTGAAACAATCAGAGACATCTTCTGCGTTTGCAACTGAAGTACGGTACCTAACTATGTCATTATATAAATAGGCGAACCTGAAGAAAGTCTCCCTGACTTGGTTGGTATAGCCATAAAGGATATAGATAGTACCGACGAGTATCGCTCCAGTCGATAAGTTCGATAATAGATATATTCCTATGACAATGAACACTGATAAACGTCCGGAAAAAGAGGCAAAGCACCATTTCCATTCATTGGTCAGATTATTCTTATCGTATTGAACAAATGAATCCTTGATACGATTCTTTATCGAATTCAATACTAATGGTTGCACTCTCAGGATTATGACAGTAGTGATATTGCTTATGATGTCGAATATCTTTTCCGATATCCTATTCTCAGCATGATTCTCGACATTATATCCAGGAATCAGCTTCTTGTCGAAGATCGTAAGGATATAAAAGGTCAAGACAGTCATGCCCATCAGAGCGATTCCTGCGTATACATCGAAGAATAGTAATACGAAGAATGCAGTTAACAAAGTCATCACTGTGTCAATAATCTCATACGTACGGGCAGAAAAACTGAACAATGCGTTCGTACCTTTCTCTACTTTATCGATGGTATCTCCGGAATGATGATCAGAATGCCACTCCATGGGCAAATCCATTACGCCTTTCAATAGATGACTCTTATACTCTTTCCTAACGTGGAAAGCATTCCTATTCTCCATCATTCTCGATGGTCCATGAAGACTCCAAACACTTAATTCGATGATTATCGTAATTCCTAACATAAGGAATAACTGGATTATGTTTCCGCTATTAACCCCTTGTACTTGGATCGTGTTGAAAAAAATTCCTACGACCAAGGGCTCGGCTGCATATATCAGATTCGATACCACCATCATGAAAGTATACAGGATCACCTTAGGATGATTGCCTTGAGAATACTTCCACATCTTCTTATATAAATAAAATACTGGGTTTTCCATAATTTAATTCTTATTAAATAAATCCTTGCCACGCTTGGATCTAATTCATTATCAATCCCTTGCGACCTTTTCAGTATCATCCGTCAATCATACCAAATACTTCCAAGATGAATTGGATAATAAAAATATAGATTAGATCTAATAGATGAATCGAGTAATTTTTGACTATATCTAAAACTAGAACAATCGTAAAACCATATATCTAAAGGATTGTACGAGATTCGAAACCTTATTCAAATCTGCTTCCAAAAGTATAAAATATATTAATATTTATGTCAATACCACTATTCCCAATTGACATATCTCCTTATTTATTGTTCAATTATATTGATCACCATGATCAAACAAGCAGGAAGATTAGGATTAGAACAATTTCTTGAAAGAGGACAACTGCTAACTGGTCCGTTCAATCAGATCAAGGTCAAATTTTCACCGAAGGAGCAAGAGCTCTCCGAGAAAATCCTATCTATGATCAATCTTGACTGGCAGAAGCACCTTGAAAATTATCCATCAGATTTTGACGGAGAAATGGCAAGCATAGTACGGATAGATAAGAACAATGAAGATATTATTATCGAGACTAGGAAATCATCCTTTTCGGCTTTTTTCTCTCTTAGAAAAACGCGGGGTGATATCCTTGATATCAATAACCCAGTCCTTGATAAGGATAATTGCATTCCCCTCTCGATCGGGGCGGTGTCAGTCACTACCGACGATATGCTGATTGTAGCGATCAGAGGAAATACTGCATTCGATGAAAAGGTAGTAACCTTCTTACCGGGAGGGTATCTTGATCCGACTGAAGACATTGACTACGATGGAGATATCTCGGTCCCTCATTGCATAAGAAGAGAATTGCAAGAAGAGATCGGAATCAATGATTACCAAGAATTGACTTTTCTTGGAGTAGTCCATTCAAGCGATGCCTCTAAGCAACCTCTTATCGCAGCGAGATTGCGATTGCCGATATCTTCAAAGGACATAGGAAGCAATTTAAAAAGCGATCCTGAGATATATGAATTCCATATCATCAGAAATAATATTGATGATGTTGCAGAATTCTTAAAAGGTAAAATGATAGCCATCCATGACGCATGGAAAATCATACTTCACTTTACCTTCCAATAACCATAATACTGGTTATTTTTTTATACCCATCAATCTTCCAGCACACAACACATCAAAGTTCCTGGACCAACATGGGAGCCGATGAAAATTCCTGTCATATTGATGAAATCGACTTGCGATTGGGTCGGATATCTTGTCTCGAATAACAGCTTCAATTCATCAGCCTCTTCAAGGTTATCAGCATGACTGATAGCTACCCTGAAACACTTTCCTTTTGATAATTGTTCCCTATTCTTATCCTCGAACTGCCTGAATAATGCTTCAGCAGTATTTTTTGCATTCATCTTCAGGTTTGCCGGCTTCACAACTCCATCAGCCATGTGCAATATCGGTCTCATTCCTATTTTCTGCATCTGCATCAAGATTGCTGCTAGTACGTGGTCTATCCTACCTCCTGCTTCCATCTGTCTCGGACTTTCGGTCATTCCATAGAAATAGACCTTTGGGACATATGACCTTATCTTCTCAATGACCTTTTCAATAGTATCACCTTCTTGAGATACCTCGACTGCTTTTATTCCTAGAAGACCTTCTCCTACATCGATGTTATTCGAATCAATTATGTGTACCTTATCCTTTAGGCTCGCTCCAAGAAAATTCTTTGTCTGCAAAGCAGCGTTATATGTTCCTGATATCTTAGAGCTTATAGTTATACAAATGACTTCATCGTTATCCTTCAGAGCTTCTTCAAAATATTTCTTGAATGTCCCTATCGATGGCTGAGAAGTCTTTGGAAAAGAATTGATCCCTCTATTAAGAGCATCTCTCATTTTCTGAAAGATGTTATCACCTGTTAATTGTGGCTCTTCTGGCCAAGAAAGAGGTGACTCGATCGATGTAATTCCATATCTCTCAGCTGCTTCATCGGATATCGAAGCGAAGTTACATAATATGATTGCTATTTTTCCCATATGATTATTACTTAAATGCTATACTTAAAAAGACAATAAATCAATATGAGATAATAAAAAAATGGATTATTAATCCATTATGATGGTCAGGTTGAGTCATCCCTCATAGCGAGGATCCTCAGTCCTATCTACGTGGATCACATGGAGACCACTATACTTCCCTTCAGTCCAGACATGGACATAGCCGTCGATCAAGCCATTCGCATTATCGACTCGACCATGTACTCGGATATTAGTATTCGGCTTGTAGCCCCAAACCCATTCTCCTTCTATCCAATCCCTTTTCTTTCCCATGATACATTATCATTAACAGCTATCGATAATGTCGTCAAGAAACATCCTGATGATCGTATATAAAAATCGGCAGATAATGGCTGCCGATATTAAATCCTATCTAAATGAAAAAATATTTCCGTAATGATAATTCATGGCCTTATGGACCAATTCTAAAGTCTTCTGAGCTTCTTCCCTTGTCCTCTCATTCCCTTCTAATAATATCTTTTCTAGCAACTTTGGATCATCTTCATATTGTCTTCTTCTTTCTCTTATCGGAGATAAAAATTCATTAAGGATGTCAATCAATATCTTCTTTATCGCGACATCTCCTATCTCACCTCTTTCATATTTTCCTTTCAGGTCATCGATTTCCTTCTTATTGTCATAGAATGCATCCAGGTAATTGAATACTACATTGCCCTCGATATGTCCTGGGTCAGTCAGGTGTATCTTCTGAGGATCAGTATATGCCTTCATGACCTTCTTTGCGACTTCCTCTGGAGAATCACTAAGAAAAATAGCATTACCCCTGCTCTTGCTCATCTTCTGCCTATCGATACCAGGTAGTCTTGGATATTCTCCCAATAATGCTTCTGGGTACTTAAAGACATCGTCAAAAGTCCTATTGAAGCTCTTAGCTATTTCTCGCGTCTGTTCAAGATGAGGTAATTGATCTTCCCCGACAGGAACAACATCTGCCCTTACTGAAAGGATATCCGCTGCCTGAGAAACAGGATAGCCGAGAAAGCCATAGCTTATCTCCTTAGCCCCTATCCTTGCAGCTGTTGCTTCTTCCTTTATGGTCGGATTCCTCTGGAGCCTAGGAACGGAAACCAGCATTGAAAAATACATAGTCAATTGTGCTATCTCTGGGATCATCGATTGGATGAATATACTGCTCTTCTTAGGATCTATTCCTACTGATAGATAATCCAAAAGGATATTCCTGATACTCTCTCCGACTCCTTTGGTATTATTTATATGATCAGTCAATACCTGATAATCGGCGATTATGAAGAAACAATCATAATCATCTTGAAAATCTACTCTATTCTTCAAGGAACCGACATAATGGCCTAGATGCAAGCATCCAGTAGGACGGTCTCCAGTAAGGATTCTTTTTTTTCTTTGTTCTGGCATATTATTAATAATGATCTAAGATCTTTCTTTTAATCCCTTCAAGACAATGATGATTATATCAATGGCTATCAAAAATATCTTAATCTCATATTTTACGAGTTATAGTATCATTTTATAGTGAATAATTATCGAGTGTCAATACGAACCTCTTACTTTGACATCCTATCCTTAATCAATCTCTTAACCATTTCTATTAACTGGTTCCTATTATAACCATTTAAGTCATTCTTCTTATCCTTAACACATGTCGAATTGATACAATTATCAGCCAGACCCTTGTAATCAGCGCTATCAACGCAATAAGATAATCCGTCAGAATATTTTTTAGCCATGCAGAATTTATCCTTCGACGTAGAAATAGTAATCGGTAATCCGCTATTATTGATATTGCTTACAATCTTTTTCCCTTCTGCTGAACTTATTATTCCTAAATATGTATTCTTTTTCTCCTTGTTCTCGAGGAGGATCTGCTTCAAGTAGTTAATATATATTATCACTCCTTCATAATCATCAATATTCTTGAACGCTCCAAACCTCTGATAACAATCATTCTTAATAGCTGAATTACTGATCCTTCTACAGTCTACGACATCAACGATCTGACTATAGCACCTCTCCTTAGTGATTATTTCTTGCAAGTCGTTGCATATTGATATGTCCTTCTTCTTTATTGCGATCTTAATGTAACATTCTTCTAAACTATCTCCTTTTATCTTCTTGCAAGATGCTATGCTTGAAAGATTCTCAGCAAGTGTGAAGTAACATTTATCCTTGATCGAAGGATCAGATATATTCTCGCAATAAGATATGTCATTTCTTGAAATCGCTTTCTCGTAGAAGCAATCATCAATGCTTACTGAATCGCCACTGCACTCATTAGAAGCAGACTTGTCTCCTGTCTCGAAAAAATATATATAATTCTTACTATATGCATAATTGTTCTGATCATTACTGTCAGATATCCTTATTTTAAATTTCGTACCTTCAGAAAGATATTTTGAATCTGATCCATAATACCAATCATAATATGCACTAGAAGCGTCATAATCTTTTATTACGGAGATAGTGCATTTATTCTCATCTTCGTCGATACATAAATCAATATTGACTTTCTTAACCGAAAGAGCTTCCCATATGAATCTTGTATACTTACTTTCAAGTGGCCAGCCTCCACCCTCGCCAAGGACTACTATCGAAGGATATTTATAATAGATGAATGCCTTACAGTCTGCATCCTTTCCTCCTAAAATACCCATACAAGTCCAATACCATGCACCATTCTTATCCCTCTGAGCTCCACTATCCATACCAGAGTCACATATACCCGCTGCTCTTATACTATCGAAATCCTTAAAAGTCTTACTATCAGCTCCTCCGCATTTTCCATTGATCGGTAATGGGTCCTGATCCTGAGAAGAAACAATCTTTATGTCGTTACTATAGACAGCGCCCATTATGTCTGAATCATCGTCTAATCCATTATACGGGTAAATCGTTATTCCATAATCACCTGGCTTAATCTCCCATGACTGAGAAGGGCACGAAGAAGGCAATTTAAAAGTAAATGATTCGTCCTGGATCGGAACTGCGCCTAGTCGACAAGAAGCTCCATTCTTATAGCTTAAATGTATATTTGCGGTCTGATATCCTGTACCGATATAATCCCAAGTCACGGTATAGTTCTGTCCAATCGCCCATTTCTCTCCCCCAAGCGGAGAGGTAAGCTTTATAGGACTAGCAGCATCACAAAGATTGATATTCAATGCAAAAGCAAGAAATAATGAGACTATGATTAATTTATTCTTCATGAATTCATAATTACTTTTATACATATTGTTAAAATATTATCGTAGAGATTAATTATTATACTTTTCAATATCCTTCTTCACTTTCTTGACATACCGTCCAAAACTACGGTCCTTTTCCTTTTTCTCTAAGTCAGACATCGTGTGATACTCGCTTTCCTTCTTCAAGGCTAAGTAATTCTCATACTCCTCCCTGCCTAAAGTACTATCTGATAATGCTTTCAAGACTTGGCAGCCAGGCTCGTAGGTATGAGTACAATCGTTGAACTTACATCCTTTTTCAAGATCAGAAATATCGTTGAATGTATTTCCTATCTTATCCCCACTGACTCCAACCTCCCTTATTCCTGGATTATCGATAACTATGCCTCCACTATTCAGGACGTACATTTCCCGCCTAGTCGTAGTGTGCTTCCCCCTTCCACTATATTCACTTATATCTCCGGTCTCGATAGTCTCTTTCTGGATAAGCTCATTGATCAACGATGATTTTCCTACTCCTGATGAACCTAGGAAACAGTATGTCTTACCTTTTTTAATGAATGATCGTAATTCTTCTAGTCCATCATCATCAAAGGTGCTGGTCAAGATAATATCAATACCATCGAATCTTTTCCTTGTCTCTGACATTATTTCTTCTAGCTCTGTTCTTGATACTAGGTCAATCTTATTAAAAATAATGACTGGGACGATCCCTTGATTTACTGTTATGGCAAAATATCTCTCAAAACGATTAAGGCTGTAATCCCTATCTACTGATTCAACAATGAAGGCTACATCGATATTTGCTCCTATAACCTGGATATCTACTTTATTTCCAGCCTTATCCTTGTTTCCGTATCTTCTCCTTATCAAAGTCCTTCTTGGTAATATCCCATGAATTATCGCTAAGCCTTTTTCAATCTCATCAACAAGAACCCAATCGCCTACTGCGGGATAATCTTCTCTTGAAGAAGCATTGAACATCTGCTTTCCAGTCACCTTAGCTGAAAAACTACCATTCTTGCTAATAACATCGTAAGACCCTTTATGCTCAGCAACAACTCGCGCAACCCCAAGACCATTAAGACATAATTTATCTTTTTCGTATTGAAAATAGTCATCGTATCCTAAGTCTTCTATTTTAAATTCATATGCCATAACATTAATTAATTTATCCTGATAATTTAGTATCTAATAATTGAGCGATTTCAATGGTAAGATTTATAATCTATTTAAAAACAATTCTATACTTCCTATCTAGTATCATCATATCGTTATCTGGTCCATACTGCCCATGAACCCCCGACTGCATTATTAATATTATAATTCCCGCTCGAAGAGCAATCATAATATGTATCTACTTTTCCCCATATGGGCCAATTCGTTGTCGAATTGACAAAAACCCCTAGTTCATCATCAGTAGAGACTCCTCGGAATCCATCATTGAACCACATACTCACATTGGAATATAAAACGGTTCCTGTCATATCCTTTACCGTCCATCCGCCATTTACGGAAATTCCTCCTCCACCAGGATTAGACTTACTAGAAGCAAAATAATTCCATGTCCCATTTAATATGTTAATAGTCTGGTTTTCAATCTTGAATTCATTGGTCCAAGAATAATTATCCTTATTGGTCTTGCAAGAAAATCTTAAAGCACTAGTTGGAGGAACATTAACGAATTTACTGTCAGCATATTGATTCGGCCCGTATGTCGTAGAAGATGAACCGTATGTATTCACATTAGGATTATTGGTATGTAGGACTAAAGTCCATCCTCCTCCATCAGTTACCATATCGCAATAAACAATGAACGAAGCGCCACTTCCAGCCCCATCAGGGTCAATAATGTAATACCCGCTATCATTATATCCATGATTTTTCGTATCAAGACATGATGTTCCGGTATAGTAATCAACTGTCCTGACCCAGACTGTCCAAGCATAAATATCTGTATTTGCGCCAACATAGCCATTAAAATTATATCCTCTTGCTGACACAACATCGTTGTTTGGAGAAAAAGCCCAAGTACCTTTAGTACCACCAGTCTCATCAAATGTTAAAGTATTATTCCATTTAAAAGCAGTACCTGTAGAAGCCTCAGGATCGTGACTCGAATAGTATGAACCAGTTTCTCTATGTACATGATAACTCTTTCCTGATTTCGGACTAAATAGCAAAGTCTTAGCAATGTTTCCTGAAGTATAAGAAAAATTGGCGTAATCAATGTAAGTCGGACTGAGATCCTTTCCGAAAGCCACTTGATCATGGGTAGGAATCTGAGAAGTATTCAAGGTGAATCCTTTCTTCGTATTCAGGCTAGGATCGTAATCTGACTGGATGCCTTCATTCCAATTCGTAACTGGATCATCTTCATACTGAGCAACGACCATAGTCCATCCTCCTCCATCAGTAACCATATCACAATATACGTTGAAGGTATTTCCATTAACCATGATAAGGTAGACTCCATTTGTATTTTGGCCTGAAGCTTTCAATTCAGAACATGATCCATATAATTGGCCAGTAGTCTGACATCCTGTCAGAGGTTCTGTGTATTCAGTATCGTTATTTGCGTATAAAGCATAGCAATATTGAGTATTATCAGTCAGTCCCGTATCAATGAAAGCATTGCCAGAGTCATTGTAGACAACAGTGCCATCATCCTTGTTCGCAGGAATAGACCCTTGCTTCCTGACGATGTAGGTCTTGGTAGAACCTGTTCCAGGTGTCCAGTTAAGGATGATGGAATTGTAGGCTACTGTAGGGAAAGTGAGATTGGTAGGACTTGCCATATTGGACAGGGTTCCGCATCCGGAGATGTAACTCGTAGACAAGGCTGCAGTACTAGGATTGTATGACCAGATGGAATAGCAATAAGTAGTGTTCTTGGCTAGAATAGGATCACTGTCAGTAAAGGAAGCACTAGTGCCATTGTATACCAAAGTACCCTCTTCCTGATTGGTCGGAGGAGTATTGAGACTCCTTCTCGCTACAGTGTTAGTACTGCTTCCCTTGGTCCAGTTCAAAGTGAAGGAACTGGTAGTAGCACTCAAGGATTGATCACTAGGATCAGATGGAGGAATTCCTCCACAAGCGAGGACGAAGCCGTTCGAATACATATCAGTCCTCTCATCATAAGCCCAGGCACTGTAGCAATAGATGATATTCTCTCCTAGTCCTGTATCAGTATAG
>JAQWEU010000070.1 GCA_028704755.1 Minisyncoccota bacterium
CTGTTGACTTGATGAAGCATGATCCGTCATCCAGGACTGCTGCGACAGAGAAATCAGTTCCATTGCCCTTGTAGAGATAGGCTTTCGTAGGACTCGGATCGTAGGGGGTAGTCTTGAGGAACTGATCTATGAATGACTGGAGAGTCGTATTGGTCTTCCCTGGTTCTATAGTAGAAGTGATATCAGGATAAGACATATCTTCCATAGCCTGCTTCCCTATTATGCTCTTGTAGAGATTGCTGATATCGTTCTTCCTCACAGCATCATTCGCTGCTGAACGGCTACCGGAGAGACCTGCTATGATGAAACCAGCCAGGATACCGATGATGGCTATGACGATCAATAGTTCAATGAGGGTGAAGGCTCTTCTTTGCATATATTACAATATCTTATCTTAACCAATACTTAATCCAATTAGGCTGAGTACTCCAATCCCACTCATCACATCGATTATTCGTTACTCCTGGCTTTCCATTACAAGCATTGTGCCCGGCAATATTACCTGTTCTGGAATCATTCCATCCTATGTATAAGGAATATGGTCCAGTATTGACATCGTAATAAGTGGTGTAACAATTCTCGGTTAATCCTATGTTAGTACAGGCGGTGTTAGAAGGAACGCTATCTACAGAACTGTCAAAGGTATTTGTTGCTATAGAAAAAACCGCAACTCCAATACTCTTAGTCATCCTCACCATAGCAGATCCTTCTCGACGTAAATTATTTATTGTGATATCGGCAAGCCTGAAAGTAGTATTAGGGTTACTAGAATTAGCAAGATTAACTCCTACACTACCGTTCCAATTCGAAGCAGGAACAGATCCCCCTTTTGCAGAAGCTACAAGAGTCCAACCACCTCCATCAGTAACCATGTCACAATAAGCTTGGAACTTGTTAGAAGCATCACCTCCATCAGTATCAAGGTAATATGCCTTGTCTCCAGTAGAACTTTCATCGTCCAAGATGGCTTTACAGGATGGGGCAGGATTATTGACCGTACCGAGCAGAGTATTAGCAGAACAACTGTCTACAGTCGAACCACTACATATCCAAGTCCATGGACCAGTTCCAGAAACAGAGGAAGGAGTTCCAGAAATGCATAAGTCAGTAGTAGGAGCTGAAGCTAGATTATCTCCATCGATATGACCGCAAACTCCTGAAACAGGTGATTTCTCTATATATTCCCCAGTAGGAGAATCGAAGTAATATTCATTAGTATTGGATAGCCTGGAAGTGATAGTAAAATTGACTCCATCAGCAGATTCGTATGAATAATATGAACCATTTGGATCCCTGAGAACTGAAGCACTACCGAAGATATCTGAACTGCAATCGCTTCCGATGTCGCAGCCATCTGCATCTATCAGTAACGGCGTATCGAGATGGTCGGTCTTGTATATCATTACAGCCTTGGATAATTGGTTGATGTCAGCTTTCCTTCTGGCATCACTCGCTGCTTCTTGAGCACCACCCATAGAAGCGATGATGAAACCAGCCAGGATACCGATGATGGCGATGACTACTAATAGTTCGATAAGGGTAAATGCTTTTTTATTCATAAGTATATATTGTTTAATAAGCATATTTTATCATGTAAATAAAGCAAATTACAAGTAAGCCATTGAATCGTTATAAAGGCTATCTAAAATGTCATACTTTGTGCTTATACTTGACGCTTCTACTTCGCCATACGATCACAACTTTAATACCTATCTACTCCACAACTTGCATTACTACCACCGTTCAAGCCATTACAATTCCAATTCCAATAGTAATAGGCCTTTGGAGGTGTAAAATCAGAAGTCCAACGAGCTATGCCCTTAGAAATCCTGATCTCATCCATATATCCTTGGAAGTCATAATTCGCATTGTAATCTATGAAAGTTCCTATCCTTAAAGGATTTGCTATATTGGGAAACGAGCCGCTTCCACTCGCCCTCCCTCTTTCAACTCCGTTTATGAATATGATCATTCCTGAACCATTCCTAACAAAAGCGAGATGGTTCCATTGGTTCAGAGTCAAGTTTGATGCAGAGGTAGATACTGTGAAGCCAGGAATTGGAGAAAATCCAATTATACTACCAGAATTGTAATATGCTTGCCAATAAGAAGTTGCTCCAGCAGTTGACTGTGTCAAGTATCTCTGATCCTTATCACTTGTTTGATATACCCAAAAATCAATAGTGAAATCACCTGAACCGAAGTTCCAATCCTCAGAGTCAGGAATAGTAAGATAATCCCCTGAGCCATCGAAATAGATTGATGAAGTTCCGAATTTTTTCACACTAGTAATAGTTTTCGTATTTCCAGAAACTGTCATTGTCTTTCCTGTCTGATCATTAAAAACTGTCCCATTATCTGCTCCATCTCCATGGATCAATAGTTTCGCATATGAATCCGGGGATGCAGAAGAAGATTGTCCGATATCACAAAGATTATTTATCGGCTGAGTAGTGCTCAAGATATAACTAGCTATTCCGCAAACACCATTCACGGTTTCTTCATCGCTGATCTTTCTAACTCTTACTGTCCCACTACCTCCAGGACCTCCTTGATGGTACCATCCATTTGTCGGGTAATTAAGATAATATCTTCCTCCAATCCCTCCCTTAGCCGAAAAATTTATCGTTGAATTATTATTCCCCTTATAGAATAAATTTATAGAACCTCCTCCTGAAGCTCCTCCTCCTACCACAGCTGAATTCCATGGGATTCCATAACTATTCGTTCCTTCAGAAACAATGTTTCCATTTCCGTTCAAATTACCTGCTACATATATGATCAACAGACCTCCCGTTCCTGAATTAGAACTAACAGTACCTCCTGGATTTCCAGTACCTCCTCCATTAGCTCCGCCATTCCCAGCTCCTCCTACTCCGCCATTTGATGAACCATCCCCGCCTCTCTGACTTACATTACCTCCTCCACCTCCAGTTCCTCCAGAGTATGAAGTTCCTGCCCCACCAGCACCTCCAGTGCCACTATTCGCACTTCCACCTCCTCCTCCACCTCCAGTTCCTCCGTCGGATATTGAGATGCCAGAACTTCCTATTGCATGATTAGAACTAGCAGCTCCCCCTGCACCACCCACAGCAGGAACTTCATACGACGAACCTGCATTACTAGCTATGAGCAACCTATTCCCTGTCACATTAGCAGCACCTCTCGCAGTCATAGAAATCGTACCATTAATAGTAAGGTCTCCATCAACGTAAATGACTATACCTCTTTTACGTACCTGAGGAGTCAAAGTCACGCCAGGGCCGATAGTCAGATCTCCATCATACCTAACAACGAGCATCCTAGAATCTGGGGTACTATTTCCTATGATCGGATTAGAAGAATATACTGTATCGCCACTAACCTCAATATACTCTGCTGGAATTGTGGCATATGAAGTAGCAATCTCCTTATCTCCATTTCCAGTACCTTTCATATTACTTACAGCAAATAATAATGAGTTATATCCTCCTAAAGGATATGTAGTCGTCTGGCATCCTGTCAAAGGTTCCGTATATTCAGTCCCATCTGTTCCATAGAGAGCATAACAATACTGAGTATTATCAGTCAGTCCTGTATCGATGAAAGCATTGCCATTGTCATTGTAGACGACAGTGCCATCATCCTTGTTCGTAGGAATAGAACCTTGCTTCCTGACTATGTAGGTCTTGGTAGAACCTGTTCCAGGTGTCCAGTTAAGGATGATGGAATTGTAGGCTACTGTGGGGAAAGTGAGATTGGCAGGAGAAGCCATATTGGACAGGGTTCCGCATCCGGAGATGTAACTCGTAGACAGGGCCGCAGTACTAGGAT
>JAQWEU010000026.1 GCA_028704755.1 Minisyncoccota bacterium
GCCAAGAACACTACTTATTGCTATTCCATCTGGTCATACAATCCTAGTACTGCAGCCCTGTCTACGAGTCACATCTCCGGATGCGGAACCCTGTCCAATATGGCAAGTCCTACCAATCTCACTTTCCCCACAGTAGCCTACAATTCCATCATCCTTAACTGGACACCTGGAACAGGTTCTACCAAGACCTACATCGTCAGGAAGCAGGGTTCTATTCCTGCGAACAAGGATGATGGTACTAATGTCTACAATGACAATGGCAATGCTTTCATCGATACAGGACTGACGAACAATGTCCAGTATTGTTACGCCTTGTATGCCACTAATGACACTGAATACACTGAACCTACTACTGGATGTACCACGACAATCCTCAATGCAGCAGTTTTTAATGAGACTACTGAGGGTAACTATATTATTGATAAATATACTTTAATCGCAGGAGCAACATCCTCTGCTTCTATTAATTGGACGGTACCTGCTGGAGTGACTCAGGTGGATTATCTTGTTGTAGCAGGAGGAGGGGGAGGTGATACTGGTGGTGGAGGTGGTGCGGGCGGACTTTTATATTCCGAGGGTTACTCCGTAACTCCTAATAGTCCATATGCAATTCTTGTTGGTGTTGGTGGAGTTGCTGGAAAACATAATGGTTCGAATTCGTCATTTGGATCATTAACTGCAATCGGAGGGGGAGGTGGCGGAAAACTCACTAATGATGGAAACGGTAGTGGAAATGGATTATCTGGAGGTTCTGGAGGCGGAGGTGGTTATGTAGGAAATTCCACTGGCGGACCTGGTGGAGTTGGAACTGCTGGCCCACCAAGACAAGGGTATGGAGGTGGCGCTGGGTATTCATATAATGCAGGTGGAGGCGGCGGAGGATATGGAAGTGCTGGTATTACTGCAACATCTACTAACGGCGGCAACGGAGGGGCTGGTATAACAATATGGGGTACTGGATACGCAGGTGGAGGCGGCGGAAGGGGTGGCGTTGGGGGAGCGGCTACTCACGGAGGTGGTGCTAGTGGAGCTGCAGGTAGTGCTGGTACTGGAGGAGGCGGAGGAGCAAGTAATATAGGGGGGTCAGGTGGCGGATCTGGAATCGTAATAATCAAATATTTTAATCCATTAGCTGTCGTCAATGGTGCGTGTGGTGGAGCCGCAAAAACTTATTTAGCAAGTGATACCTCTTTCACTGGATCTATGTGTCTAGGGAATGGATCAATTACTCCAAGTAGTTTTAATTTTCCTGAAAGGGGGGCTTCTGTCTCCTGGGTTTGTGGCGGACAGAACGGTGGAACTAGTAGTGTAACTTGTACTGCGTCCAGGAGCGCATATGAAGATAACGATCCTAGTTTGCTTCTTGCTTGGCATTTTAGCGAAGGATCGGGAAGTAGTGTAGTAGATTCATCTGGAAAGGGAAATACAGGGACTATTACCGGTGCTACTTGGACGACAACAGCCGGAAAGAATTGCTTATCTTTTAGCGGAACTGATAATTATGTAAAAAGAAGTAGTCTTTTAGGAGCTTCGAAAACAGAGGGAACTTATTCAATATGGATAAAACCTTCTGCCATCTCCGCGAATAAAGGATTTCTTTCTATTGGCAGTGCTTCTTGGGGAGACGGCAATTACACTGTTATATCTCAAAACAATACCGACATTCGGGTCGGGGTTTGGACTGGTTCATATCAAAGTGGTTCATATCAATATACGACCGCCTCATCGGTGTTAGTTTTAAATAATTGGACACATGTTGTATTTGTTAATTCAGTATCGAATAGTTTGAATAAGTTATATATTGACGGAGTATTGGTAGGTAGCGGTTCAACATATCAAGACTCAAGTACCAATCATTCATATCTAGAAGTAGGAAAAAATTCCGCTGGAAATGATTCTTTTTCAGGATTAATTGACGAGCCACGTATTTATAGTAGGGCTCTAAGCCAAACAGAAATAACTAATCTATATAATGTTGGAAAATTAGCTCATCCGTAGTATGTGCTTTTTATCTCTAAGGAATAAGCTGATTAGAGGACAATCGTGCCTCTATTAGTTTTTGACTAATTTGTTTTTAAATTATACTATTAGATTAAGAATATCTTAAGCTATAATCAAATGAATTTCGAGATTGAAAATAACAATGAAAGTGAGGATAATGTCAAGGAAATTCAAAGCCTTTTTGATTGTTTCGATTTAGAGCCGAAAATACCAGTTATCGTTGTGGATCATATTGAAGGACATAAGGACGCAAAAATTGCTTTTTGTTTTGACGAGGATAATGGCGAGATGACTAATGAAAGGTATGAGATTAGCCAAGGAAATATTTGCCAAGAATTAGTAGATCACGAAAAATTAAATAATTTTGTTATTCATGAAGTTAGGCATAGGATGCAGAGAGAAAGTGAATACCTTGATAGTAAAGATCAGGATTTAGATTTATTTTCTGAAGATACAGTTTTTAATATTAATAATTATACCATTCGAAATTATTTATTAAAATATATCAATGATTTACCAGATAGTATTAAGGATAACAAGAGGGAATTAGATTCAAAGATTTGCGAAGCATTGCTTAGTGCCTCATTAGAAAATAATTTCATATCTAGAGATGAAATTAACTTACTGATTAAGAAAAAAGCTTCTTTTATTATAAATTACTTAATGGATAAAATTCCAGAAATACTTAAATAATAATCAATCATTATGAAACTATACCTGACATCAAATGGCCTTGAAGATAGGTATGTCGCAGATTATTTTAGAAAAATAGTCTTATCGGAAGACTTAGAAAATACTTCATTCCTGATCGTCTCGGTGCAAGACAGCGAATCAGACTCTTTTTATCTTCAGAAGACAAAGGATGAATTGAGAAGGATTGGAGCCGTGGATATTGACGTATTTGAATTAAGAGACAAAGAATTTGTCACTACGAAAGAGTATGATGTGATATATGTATGCGGTGGTAATACTTTTGCCTATTTGGACAGGATCAAAAGGACTGGTTTGGATGAATTCATAACCAATTCTGTCAGGAGTAATAGGAGCATTTATGTCGGTGTTAGTGCTGGTAGCATCGTAGCGGGTCCTGATATAGAGCTATCTGGCTGGGGAAGCAATGGTGACACTAATGATATAGGCTTGAAGGATCTGAAGGGATTAGGATTGACCGATGTCTTAACATATCCCCATTACTCTATCCAAGAAGAGGAAGGACTGAAAGAATTTGAAAAGCAGAATGGATATAAGATTATGCGACTAACGGATAGCCAAGCCTTATTCATTGATAATGATGCTATAAGTATCGTAAGCCAAAGTATCCAATAATTCAGATACGGAAAAGAATTTCTTATTCATTGATAATAAATATAATAATATGACTGAGTGCAATAATTGTTCTAAATACTTCAAGGGATTCAAAAGGGTAGATATAAATGAACTACTAAGCAATAGTTCTTATAATGGAGATATCGGATTGAGGTGGAAAAGGACAAAAGGGGTTATGGATGATATATTGAGTAGATATAAGGATCCGAAGATCGTCGATCTCGCAGTCGGGGGAGGAGAGGACGCCATGTTCTTGATCAAGAAAGGGTATGATGTCGTTGGTAATGATAAGGATGATTATTTATCATCGGTTGCTAGAGAAAAAGCGAGGAAGAACGGATATTCTTTAAGGATCAATAATGAGGATTGGGTCAATATCCTTGATTCTGAGAACTATGATGATAATGAATTTGATTTTGCATACATCCTAGGTAATTCCTTTCCTAATTATCTTTTCGATAAGGAAGATAGGGAAAAGGCCCTCAAAGGATTCTTGAGGATATTAAAGCCAAAAGGTGTCCTATTTTTCGATACGAGGAATTTTGATTATATGTTGGATAATAAGGAATTCATCCTAGAGGATCCAGAAAATAATTTTAGATATGATGGAACATGTACATATCTGAAAAGTGAGGATTATAGATGTTTTCCTACTGCAATAGAAGATCAATCGATCCATTGGTGCTCTAAGAATTACTCAACGAGCCGATATGGATGCTTGGATCTCTGGCCAGCAACCGAAGGAAGAGTGAGGGATGATATCGAGACTGTTCTGGGAGGAAAAGTATATGTTGAGACTTTTTATGACTATGGGAAAGAAAGACCGGATCACTATGATTTCATACAATACAAAATAACAAAAGTATAATTAGCATTACATATAATAATACTATGAACTCAATCATTAACAATATAAGGAAAGAGTTAAGGGGTAGTAGTGATGAGCACACGAGATCAACAGGAAAGAGATTCTTCAAGGAAGAAGTAAAGATGTATGGGGTGAAGAATGCGGATGCTACTAGGATTACCAAGCAGTATGATAAAAAGATACTAGTTATGGAGAAAAAGGAGGTCTTTGCCCTATGCGAAGATTTATGGCGATCGGGGTATATGGAAGAATCATTCATAGCTTGCCATTGGGCATATATTATCCATGATAAGTATGGGCCGGATGATTTCAAGGTTTTTGGAAGATGGGTAAATGAATATGTCTCGAATTGGGCTTCATGTGACACCTTATGCAATCACGCTGTCGGCTCATTGATAGAGATGTACCCAGAGCACCTGAAGGATTTGGAAGAATGGACTAAATCAGCGAATCGCTGGACAAGAAGAGCAGCAGCTGTCTCTTTGATCATTCCCGCAAAGCAAGGAAAGTTTTTAGAGGAAATTTTTCGCATTGCAGATGCACTTCTCTTTGATAAGGAAGATTTAGTCCAAAAGGGTTATGGGTGGATGCTCAAGGCTGCGAGTCAAGCGCATCAGGATGAAGTTTTTGAATATGTCATGAATAATAGGGATAAGATGCCTCGTACGGCCTTGCGTTACGCTATCGAGAAGATGCCAGCTCCATTGAGGGAGCGGGCAATGGTAAGAGACTGACATCTGATTCAGGTTTCATGGCTTCGCGATCCCGCACTGTATCTTATGTACTAGTCACTTAGTTTTCATCCATGATATGATATTGAGTATAATAATAAGAAGCAACAATATGGAAAAAGACAAGAAGAAGATTTTTTTAAACACGGTTTTCTGGGGATCAGTCCTTTGGGCTTTTGGCTATATCTTAGGGATAATATTTTTCCCATTCTTTCCAAAAGAATCATTAGGCTGGTACATCTTACCATTCGGATTGGCCGCCACTCTTTTGGTCCTGTTCAAGAAGATTGAAAGAGATTCTTTCACTTGCTATGTCGGACTAGGTATCATTTGGGCCATCATGGCAATATTCCTTGATTATATCTTCCTAGTAAGATTGTTCGGGGCAAATGATTATTATAAGATGGATGTCTATGTATATTATTTCTTGATGTTCGCCTTGCCAATTATTGCCGGATTCTATAAGGCAAAGAACAAGAAGAAATCATGATTCTGAGCAGCGGCATTCTGGCAATATTTATAAATCTTTAACTAAAGGATAAGACATGGAAAAACTAACAGTATTCTTTGGCTGTTCCATGAGGGGCAGCCACTCCAATGTCAGCTGCGAAGAATTAGCTCGTATTCCCAGTATCATAGAGGGCTTAGGATATGGACTAGCTTCGAAACATCAGACTGAGGAGGGCATTATAGGAAGGGAGAACCTTCTCGCCAAGACAGATATCCATGATAGGGATTATGAATGGTTATTAAGTTCTGATTCAGGGGTTTTCGAGATCAGTAATCCTAGCTTAGGTGTGGGTGCAGAGATCTCCGATATGGTCCATGATGGAAAGCCTGTTCTTTGCGTATATAAGGATAACGATGTCGATGGTGATGATATATCGGCATATGTCCTAGGAAAGCAAGGTTCGAGGTTTATCAGTTCAATTGTTGAATGCCGTTCCTATTCGACATTCGAAGACCTGAAAATGATCATCCAAGAATTCCTTGCTAGGGTATTAGCTCATGATTCGGAGTAGCACTTATTATAAGATGAAAGCATCTTGGGAAATAGGAAGTCGGAACAAAGACTTCAAGAATAAGGTTTTTACAATCTGCAAGATTTGACGATACATAAAATATATCATATAAGCACCGCATAATGGTGTTTTTTCTTATTAAGAATCAATCCAGATGTATGAGAAGCATGATTTTCTTTTATTACTTTCTTTTTATATGTTATGATTTTATATATCGAAGTTATATATAAGAATATTATTAATTGATGTACAGCAATGAGGAAAAGAAAAATAGTGATTTGTTCCAGTGTCTCTTTTGAAGAAGAGATAATAGGATGGAAAACCAGATTAGAGGATAAGGGCTTTGAAGTGATCAAGTATCCCATAAAGATACAAGGAGATATCAGGACCGGATATGGAAATGAATTCTCCGACCACTATCTCTCTATCAGCAAGGCTGATGCAATATTAGTTCTTAACATCGAGAAAGAAGGAGTCCCTGGATACATAGGGCCAGGAGTGTTCGCTGAAATAGCTTTTGCTATTGGTTTGAACAGGTCACTGGGGATGAATATTGAGGTGTATCATATCAATCCTCTTCCAGAGGACCTACCATATTCTGAAGAATTGGGGTTTTGGCAGGATTTGGGATGGATAGCTTCTTTTGAATGATTAAAGACAATGCCTCTTGCTATTTGGAGCTGATGAATTACTGGACGTGATAGAGTAAAAACAATTGGACATTTTGATCTAATCAATCATATAAGCAGGTTAAATCTTACACTATGAGCGATATAAGGAAAACATTATTTTCATGCATCGGCATCTCGAAGCAGTTCGACGAACGTGAGATACTTCGTAACGTTGATTTTAGTATTTCTAATGGAGATAAGATAGGACTAATCGGTCCCAATGGTTCAGGCAAGAGTACTTTATTGAAGATTATCGCTGGTCTTTTGGAGACTGATGAAGGGTCAGTAATATTAGGCAAAGGTACAAAGGTAGAATATCTAGACCAGACTCACCAGGGTGAATATGGCTTGAGTGGTGGAGAGATCTCGAAGAAGCTCATATCAAGGGTCATTTCTTCTGGAGCTAATCTGTTCCTTCTTGATGAGCCGACAAACGACTTGGATCAAAGGGGCCTAGAGTATTTGGAAAACTTCGTATCAAGGAGCAAGAATGCTTTCCTCATAGTTTCTCATGATAGAGCCTTTCTCGATAAGATAGTCAACAAGATCATTGAGATAGATCCGATCAATAAGTCTCTGCGTGTATATAGTGGGAACTATTCGGATTACGCGAAGCAGAGAGAGTCTGATATAAGGCATGAATGGGAGGCATACTCTGATAAATTGGAAGATAGTAAGAGGATGTCTAAGGAATTAGAGCAAAGAGTATCTTGGGTGAAGAAGATCGAGAAAAAGAGGAAGGATAAGAAAAGAGCTCCAGCTCAGGAAAGGGAGAAGCCTCCATCATCTCTTTTGCGTGACAAGGAAGGAGAGGCAGGTAGGCGAGCAAGAATCATGAAGGATAAGTTGAATAAGTTCCTAGAGTCTACCGAAGAAATAAAGAAGCCTTCTCGTCAGCTGCCAGTCAGGATTAAATTCGACGTCATTAGGGGGAGTACCAAGGTATTCGAAGCTAAAGGAGTATTCAGAGAAGCGGGAAACAGGTCTATCGGGCCGATCGAAATATCTATCCAGTACGGAGAGAGATGGAACATAAAAGGAATGAATGGGGCAGGAAAGACTACATTATTGAAGATGTTAGTAGGAGAATATCTTCCCGATAGGGGTACAATAGAAAGAGGTAAGGATGTCGTGATCGGATACGTTCCTCAGGATAGATGGGTTTCCGGATCAGGAAGAATAGTCTTAGATGATTTCATCCTTATTACCGGGAAAGGAGAGTCAGAGGCGAGGAAGATGTTGAGTCGCTTCAAGATGACTAAGGATAAGGTATTCAAGGATATTTCTTCTTTGAGTCCAGGAGAGTATTCGAGGCTGATCATTGCAGAATTATTAGCGATCAAGCCGAATTGCCTGATATTGGATGAGCCGAGCAATCACCTTGATCTGGAGATATTAGAAGAATTAGAAAAAGGTATAATGGAATATGAGGGGACATTGATAATCGTCAGTCATGATAGGTATTTCTTGAAAAGATTAAGACTGGACCATGTCTTCGATATGGATAGTCCAGGAGATTAAGAACGGTCAATAAAAGAAGATACTTGCCCATAATTAAAATGGGATTAAGAAATTACAATAGTTAGATCAATCAGAATTTTCAATCCATCAAATTTCGCTAGCTAGGATATGCCGAGGCAGGCCCTTGATTTTTGTCTTATCTCAATCGCATAAGGAATATCCTTTCTTATTAATGATAGAAGGATGTGATAATATGGTATAGATGAGAATCTTAAGTAGGCATATTAGGAATAGTTCTGATCAAAGCGATTATTCTGTGATTTGAATGCGGAATAAGTAAGAGGAATTTAATTATTAAGGAATAATTTTTTCATAAGATGATAAATAAAGTTGATCCACAGAATCAGATCAGATTGAACAAGGAGATTGTTAGTAAGCTAGTCAGTCCTTATGGACTAGATTTGATCAGTTTTGAAGAGGTTGCTAGTGCAGGAGTCAAGAACACAAGTGCCTTTTTGAATACGAACAGAGGACGTTTCGTGCTCAAGGTCTATCGACGGAACAATAAGAAACTGCGAGAGATATCCCAAGAGATATTATTCGCAAATTTCCTCAGAGAACATGGTATTCCTATTCCACAGACCTTGTCTAATCCTAAAGGAGAATTCGTCTGCCAGAAAAAGATTGATAACTTGACCTGGACCTATATCCTGATGGAATTCGTCGAGGGTGAATACCTTGAACATGATCAATATGATCTCATGCCCCTAATGGCAAAATATCAGGCCTTGATGCATGGAGTTACTCATGTATTTAAGATGACAGGAAAGGTCAGGACTCTGGCAGATGAGATCAATGATTTTGTCCGTTATGACAGGAATGCAGAAGAGTTTCTGAAAGAGAATCATTATTACCCAAGGATCAGGGAATTGATTTCTAGTACCATTCTTTATCTTAGGAATAATTTCAACGAAATCAGACATCTTCCTTCTGGTCTAGTGCACATGGATTATGAAAGCGACAATATCCTAGTGGACAAGAAAAAGATTACCGCAATCTTGGATTTTGATGATTTGTCATATCATCCGTTCGTTGCAGATATAGGTATTTCTCTTTGGTGGTGGCTATTCATGAATAGGGATAAGGACTGTAAGTCATTGATAGTTAAATATCTTAAGGAATATCAAAAATATCGTAAGCTCTCAGCGGAAGAGATAGGGTTTTTACCCTTATTCATACAGATGAGAAATATCAACGTGTTGATGTATGATTTGAGTAGTAAGAGGAGTAAGAAAGAATGGAAAGAGTTATTGGATTTCAGTGAGGTGCTGACTATGATAAAGACATTGGTCTAACCATATGATGAATCATAGTAAATTAGGTTTGATTTATTAATTTAAGCATAGGGCAGTTTTAATAATATGGAATACGAGAAAAAGACAAAGAATATAGTTATTGGGTTCAGTCATGGTGTTCTATATAAAATACATGACATCAATACGGAAGAGAATATGAAGTTATTCCAAGACTGTGGGTGTAATGCTATTGAGGTAAACTATCACCACGATAGGGAAAATGAATTTCTAGAACTGAATTCTATAATTCCATATATCAGAGATTTCGACTATGTATCCTTGCACGCACCTTGTGATATCAGATATGGAAATAATGAAGAAACAAGAATATTATTAAAAAGGGTTAATGATTACTGCTTGAAGATAAATGCACAACTAGTAGTTGTTCATCCAGACCTTGTAGATGATTGGGAAATATTTGATGAATTCAAGATTAATTGGGCAATTGAGAATATGGATGATCGCAAGGAGCATTTTAAGGATTTGGCAGAACTGAAAGCCTTTTTTACTAGTCATCCGACATGGAAACTAGTTTTAGACTTAGGCCATTGCAATGCCAACGACAAGACCATGGGATTGGCCGAAAACCTTATTCACAATTTTGTTGACAGGATAAAAGAAATACACTTAAGCGGCTATGAAACATTTCATGATCCTCTTTATAGGACCAAGCAATCGGAAATAATAAAGCTGTGTAACAAGTTAGATGTGCCTATAATAATAGAGAGTACTTTTGGTATTAATGACGGTGTTGATGGGCTCGAAAGAGAGTTTGGGTATATTATGGAAAACCTAGATTAGATATTATGTTTAAAAAATATAATAAGCATAAACCTCTTATCATCGGGAAGATCGTTGAATGGGCTTAATTAGCTAGTGCGCTTCTAGGATAGTTTACCTTAGGTTTAATCTTATTAATTACCTTCATTAAATATAAGGAACTTCAAGCTAGGATTTAAGGATATTAATAGCTATAAGCATAGATATATTATAAAATAAATATGGCAAAAATATACATAATAAGGCATGGGCAGGATGCTGATAATTCAAGCGGTATTCTTAATGGGCATAGAGACATGCAATTGACGGACTTAGGACGTCAGCAAGCAGGTGAAATGGCCAAGAAGTTAAAAGACGCGAACATTCAGGTTATTTATACTTCTCCATTAATAAGAGCGAGTGAGACAGCTTCAATAATTAGCAGGATGATAAATATCAATAAGGTAGTGACTTGCAATCAACTTATTGAGCGCAACTTCGGTATCTTAACCGGAAAATTAACTATTGATATTCCCAAATATGCCAATAAAATAATTGTAAGTGATGATGTTCAGTATTTTATTGAAGCAGACGGTATTGAAGATTTTCCTTCTCTCTACGTAAGGGCAAGTAAGGTATTAGAAAGAATAATGTTGCATCATTTTGACGGGAATGCTCTGATTGTGTGCCATGGAGATATTGGAAAGATGTTAAGAGCTGCCTTTTATAATTGGAGCTGGGAAGAAGGATTACTAACTTCTGATTTCAAACATAATGACATTATTGAATTGATAAATGAATAATCTATTCACGCAATAGATCTTCCATTCTTTTGTTATCGAATGAGATATCTCCAACGATTTTTTCTATTTCATCTAATGAAATACCGAATCTATCTTTATATACTTTACCTACGGCACCAAAAACTGCTTCAATGAAATTGAGTCCTAGTAATTCTGCAATCTTCTTGACTGAATCTTCTGAAGGTCCCTCTATTTCAATAAACGGTTCAAGGAATGGCCAGGTATCAATCGTAATCTCAACATCGTCTATTCTCCATAATTCTCGTCTTGTGAATATGATTTTTTTTCTTTCGCATCCTATAGATTCAAGTAATTTAACGGCATTATCGAAACTATCTATTCCAATAGATACCTCTTTTTGGTCCAAAATATCAGAACCAATTACTTCCTTTAATGAAAGGGTAATCTTTCCACCATCATCTCTTACTCTTATCCAGCTATTATCAGTTTTTTTTTCACCTGGAAGATAGAAATTCACCCTCTTCTGATTAAATTCATGACGGACAAGACAAGCGCCTAGAGTGGCCAGTTTTTCTCTTATTTTATCCTTATTTATCTTTAAAAATTTTGCTTCTATCTCGGACTGAAGGGAGTTGTTCATATTTTTTATTTATATATGTTATACTTATTATAATAACATAAATTAAACGGATATGGAAAAAATAAACAAAAAAATTCTTATTGTCGGCGGTGCTGGATTCATTGGAAGTCATCTTACAAAAAAATTGATTAGCGCACATGATATATGTGTCTTTGATAACCTATCAAATCCTTCTAAAATTTATACACCTCAAGATGGAAAACAGGCATATGGAGATGTCTCGAACGAGAAAGAGATATTTAATTGCATAAAAATTTTTAAGCCAGATATCTTGATTGACTTAGCGGCATTTCATTATATACCTGAATGCATTAAAGATACCAAAAAGACAATCCGGGTAAATGTTGATGGAGCAATGAATTGCCTGTCAGCAATGCGTAAGATATGCCCAGATTGCATTTTTATAATTGCTTCATCTGCCGCAGTCTATGGATCTGACACTGTTCCTTGTAATGAATGCTCATTAATTGACCCCGTTGATATATATGGAGAGTCAAAGGTTTTAGTGGAAAAAATAATTAAGGATTATTCTAATAAGTTCGGAATTAAATATTCTATATTTAGATTGTTTAATGTTTATGGTTATGGTAATAATACTCCTCATCTAATTCCAACAATTATTGACCAGGTAAGAAGAAATACGACTATATCATTAGGAAATATTAACACGAAGAGAGATTATGTCCATGTCGATAGTGTCGTTGATGCTTTTGTCAAGGCAATAAATGATCCGAGAGCGTCAATGAACGAAGTGTTTAATGTAGGTACGGGAATCGGCTATACAGCCTTAGATATAGTTAATATCGTCGAGAGGATAATTCAAGAAAATAATGCTGGTTATAAAAAAAAGAAAATAGTTATCAAGAAAGATAGGGTTAGGGCGGTTGACAGGCAGGTACTGGTTTCAGACATATCTAAGATAAGGAAATGCTTGAATTGGAAACCTACTCTATTGAGGACTGGATTGAAGAGGCTGATTAAGGATGAAGGATTGATTTAGTATAGATTAGAAAATTGACAAAGGTTATAGTTATTGTTATTAAATAATTAGTTATGAACATTTACATGTTAGAGATAGGAGGTGTAAGATTGTGGAGAAAAAAGATTTAAGCTTGGTAATGATTAAGCCAGATGCAATTGAAAAAGGGTTGGTTGGAATAATAGAAAAAAAATTTCTTGATGCAGGATTAGTGATTATATTCCGAACAATGGTTAGATTTGAAGAGGAGATGATTTTCTTTCTTTGGCCTGAAATATATGGACTAGAATACATCAGAAAAAATATGGATTTCTTGGTCGGACACGATTTACCTATATGGATACTTAAAGGGGATAACGCAATTGCTGTTGCTGATATTGTTAAGCGAGCATTAAGGAGAGAATATTCCAATTCACCAATCAAAACATTAGTACATTGCCCAGACTCAACCGAAGAATTTAAAAGGAATATAGTAATATTCTTTAATAAAAACCGCTAAAAATGATGCTTGGTTCTGTAAACATGCATCAATAGAGCGGTTTATTTTATAATTTTTTGAAGTGCTCCAAAATTTTTTCTTTGGAAATAAAACTATTTCTATCAGAAATATCAATATATAGAAAATTAATTTCGTAATGTGATGGTAGTATCCGCTTGAAATAATCATCATATTTCTCTATAAATTCATCGGACTTCAGTAAATTAGAGACATTATTATCAGCAATATGCTTACTGCACTCAAAGATAAATTCTTTATTAGCATATAAATATACCACTAATACATTCTTATTTATTATCTTATTGATAAAATCGGCCAGCAAGGCATTTAATTGTGGGGTTATAATTCTATCTCTTGCGTATGTGAAAGCTCCGCTATCAAGCAATGATCTTTCGGATATAATCTTTTTAGTAGACGATAAGAAATATTCGGCAAGAGATAGATATTCTTTCTGATACCACAAATCGATTTCCTTTTCTTCAGTTTTTCCCGAGGGGATATGATTTGGTTCGTTAAGGATATGATAATCAAATTCTTTATGTATCTCATTGATTAAAGAAGTCTTTCCATGACCCCATAATCCTTCGACTATAATCTTATTGTAACTCATCGTTCTCATCAATTACCTCAATATCATTCTTATTAATTACAATATGCATCTTTTTAGAAATTTCCTCATCTCTCCCTTCTTTAAATAGGAGTGGTTTAGGTAATTTAATTTCTCTTTCTCCTTTAACATGACTATATGAATTATATACTGAATCATATGCCTCAATAAGTTTTTTACAAATACTGTCCCAAGAGAAATTATTCATTATAAATTTTCTATTCTGAACACCTAATGATAATGCCCTTTCCTTATTGTTTAATATGTTTATTATTGCTTGAGCAATTGAGCTAGCATCATCATTGACCAATATGAAACTTTCATTCTTTTCGTATCCAGATAGTCCTGTTTCAGTTAGTATGACTGGTAATCCATTTGCACAATAGTCTAAGATTTTTACTTTCATTCCGGACCCAGAGAATAGTATGCATAAGCCAGCTATTCCAGATCTCAAGTGCCGTTTGAATTCATCGTAATCATTAACTTCTCCTGTAAACAATATATGGTCATTTTCATATTTTTCTCTGATATTATCAGGAACCAGCCCTACAACTTTTAATATGGTGTTTGGAGTTTTTTCCCAAACTATTGGCAATACTTTTTCTATTGTATAAATCAATCCTTGTTGGTTTGGAAAATAATACATATTACCAAGGAAGATTAATGTCGTACTTTTTTTATCAAGAGTAAAATGTTCCTGAGTGTCAATGTTCACTCCATTGGGAGCTAAGAAGATTTTATGTTTCGGTACAGAAATATCATTTACTAGGGATGCGTAGTCATTCGGAGTCATCGACACCACCGCATCGGCTAAGGAACATGCGGTAAACTGTATGAAATTCATTAACTCAACCTCATCAACCATGTTTAGACTTTTTCTTAATGATGCCTCTATGTCATGGGCTTCGAGAATAATCGGTAAGTTTACTAACTTTTTCAAGTTAGGTGCAATAGCTAATAATGTTTCAGAAATTTCGAATTGAATTATATCAATTCTTTCTGACTTAATTAGCTCAGATAAATACTTACAATCATAAATTGATTCAGGAGGAATTAGATGGATTTTTATATGATCATTTTTAAGAGAGTTGATAGACTCCATATTTTGATGGTTTCGATTACCAATGAACCAAACCTGCTCATACCCTAATTCAGATAATGCCTTCGAGAGATAGTATAATCTGTAGGTTACTCCAGTGGTTGGAGGTATGAGAACTGGAGAGTCAATGATGATTCCAATTTTATATCTATACCTATTTCCTGATATTACTTTTTCTGTAATAATATCATTACAATCAAAGGAAAATACTTTATTATTTATTTTTTTTGATATCATTTTTTTAGTATATAAATATTGACTTGCAAATAATTATCATTAGATAGAATAAATTTTTTATCAATTATCCATTTACTATCTTTTATAAAGCTATCTAACGTTTCTTCATTAAAGAATTTCATAATAGGATAGGATGACTTTGGATGAAGTATTTTATTCATTTCAATATCCTTCTCGATAAATTTATTTATTTCCTTACTTTTTGCATCACATTCCTCAATTAGGATAAGGTTTAATTTTGATATTCGATAAGCCTCTTTTAAAAGAGTGACAGGATTAACATTAAGGTGATGTAAGACGTACTGGATATATGAGACATCAATGCTATTATCAGCAAGCGGTAAGGTTGTTTCCGTTGAATTCAGGTACGGAAAGTTTTTATTACTTGGACACCTATTATCTTCTACGTCCAGCATGATGATTTTTGTACCATACCACTCTGCCATGAACCGACTTGCAAAACCAGTACCACACCCGATATCCGCAACTTCTTTATTCTCGATATATTTTTTTATTAGTGGAAGTATTTTTTTTGAATCGGATTTAGTCAGATTGGCAATGAAGTATTCTGTATCATCATTGTATTTAGGTATTTCATTTTTCATACTTTTAATTATATAGCAAATTACATTTTATAAATAGATTATATATAAGATATACAATTAACAGTGCAATGCAAGCGAGCTGGATATGTAATTACGGCAAAGTAATAATTAAATTTCAATTCGCTTGCATATATAAAAACACCCTATATAATTAGATATGTTCAATAATCACAAAAAGAAACAATTGCGGGACTGGAATATAATCAAGAGAGAGTGCGTACTCAAAAGGCTATTACATCAGACAGAAATATATTTATGGTTTTTTAAATAG
>JAQWEU010000027.1 GCA_028704755.1 Minisyncoccota bacterium
TCATGCTTCCCTTGATTATCTTACTCCAAATGAATATTTAGACAAGGTAAAAGATACGAATATTTCCACCCAAAACTACATCAATTTACAAACTTAATGTGTATCATATGTATCTGGACCTAGACATTACGATTGGACGATATTCAGAAATTTGCTATAATAATGATGATGAACAAAATATTATTAACAGCTTTGATCTATTCCATTCCTTCCCTTTCTTATGCGGCTGGATGGACAATAATAGATACTGATGAGCTCTGGCAACTATCTGAGAAGACTGGAGGAGCTATACTTGATGGCTTAGCCACGGTCGCTGGTAGCATCTTTGTCTTTCTCATAATAATCTCTGGATTAAGAATAATGGGCTCAGGAGGAGACCAAGAAGATAAAAAGCATGCGAAGTCATTAATGATTTTTTCTGTAACAGCACTGATAATCCTCCTAGCTGTTGATGTAATATACAAATTATTCTTTGATGCATTCGCTCCATTCCGATAAAAAAGCAGCTGATCTTCTCAGCTGTTTTTTATTTCCTTGATTATTTCAGTTCTAATTCCTTTACCTTCTCCCAATTGTTCTCATTAAAGACTGTCACCTTATTCTCTCCGAGCATATACAAGTAATCATTTATGTAGATAGCTCTCTTGACGCCATAATCACTGAGCGACTTCACTAAGGATATCTTATTATCCTTATATGAGAATATGTATCCTCCTTGAGATGCGGGAATAAAAAATATTTCATGCTTCTTATCGATCAAGAAGGCATGGTGGTTCGATTGTATCTCACTCCAATAATCATCAAGGTTGTACTTGCTTATTTCCGTAGGATTGCTTGGCACAGAAACATCGAATAAGGATATCTTGACCTTATTGTCTTCCTCGCCCACCCCCAAGACGGTATTATCATTTACAGGATGTAGATATGATGAATATCCAGGAATCTTCAATTCACCTTTCAAGCTAGGATTCTTAGGGTCGGAAAGGTCTAAGACGTAAAAAGGATCAACTTGTTTGAATGTCACTACGTACCCCCTGTCTCCCAAGAAACGGACTGAATATATCCTTTCTCCTGAGCCTAATCCTTGAACACTACTCAGATTATTGAGTCCGGCGTCAAGAATATATACATCACTGATTGACTGTCCAGATGATATTCCGAACCTATTCCATCCACTACCTGTCGTAGTAGCTACTCTTAGATTACCTTTGTACTCATCCATTGAGAACTGGTTGAATAGCTTGCCCGGAATGCTTGCTGTACCGATAACGCTTAAGTTATCCAAGCTGATCTTGATAATAGCAGTCTTTTCTAAGTCCCTGTAATGATTCTTAGAATATGTCGTTAGTCTATCATTGAACTCATTCCTTACTTTCAAAGCCTCGTCATCACTCAGCCCGTTATAATATTTATTCAATTCGGTCTGGAACTCATTCCATTTAGACCCATTGCTAATATCGTATCCGACAATAGTATCTAACCTACTGACTACGCTTGCAGGAAGGATATCAGAAGCATTCCCTTTTATGAAATCAAGATAGTATTTTAGAATATCTTCATAATAGTTATAGGCCACATATAGTCCGCTTTCAGACATGTAGATCGTTGAACTGTCATTTGACCCTACGAATGAGAACTTGTTCGATACCGTACCAGTACTGATGTCGATTACCATTACTGTATAATTCGAATCAACGGACACCTGTGTCCTTGGGTAGTAGATATCATTACAATTGACTGACAATCCATTCTTTATAATACTGACTGGGCAATTACTATTCGTGTAAGTAGCTGCTACTAGATAAACCTTATTATTGAACAATCTTGCGCTTACGATCCTACTATTATCAGCTAATTCCAATGACCATTTCTCAACAGGATTCTTTACGTCAGTGACATTATAATCCTTTATCTTATTCCCTAGGACTATCAAGTTATTATCCTTCAGCAACATCTCGCCATTTCCGTACCCATCGACATTGATCTGGCTCGAAACTGCTAAGTCGGTGACAGGAAGAGCGTTTATGAGACTTATCCTTTCTGTCGTAGGTGCGAACGTCGCACACATCGCTCCAGGAGGACATTTCGTGAATGAATTATATGTCTTATAGAATATAGTCTGACCGTCGTTCTTGGCTATATCTGGCTCATCAATACCCACTACCTGGACATTGGTATCGGAATACCTCTCTACTGCAATCTTGTTCGCAGAATCAGCCATCGGAGCAACTGTTGGAACAGCAAAAGACTCATCTACAGCAAGACCCCTTCTTAATCCGACATATCCATTCAGATAATTATTATTCGAATTCTCCAGATACTGCTTGTACTCTTCAGCAGAATTGAATCTGCTCAATTCGAATCCTCCGCTAGGAATATTATTCGTCGTAACAAGACTTGATCCTATCTTTGCTACTCCAGCTGGTCCGAATTTCAATCCATGCCACTTGCCGTACCATGAAGAATAATATGACTTGACGGCTCCGACTGTCTGGCTTCCGTAATATCCAGTGGGGCTGCTAATACTGTAACCTAATTGCTGCAGACATATCTGCAATCTCTTAACATTATCGCTTTTTTCTTTGTATTGTACTGGCATCAAAGAACTAACATCACACACTTCTGCAAAAGTGCTCTGAGGCAACGATGTCAATGCTATGAATAATAAGCACAATAAATATGAATATTTTTTCATATGTTTGTTTATTATATTTATATCGTAAATTATACCACATATCATTATTTTTCATAGATTCTTTGTCAGGAATAGGAAATTTTACAAGAACAAGACTTTGATATAAAATAGATGAATAATCATAAATAATATAATAGAAAATGGAAAAAGAAATCATTTACGTCATCGGACATAAATCACCTGATACAGACACAGTCTGTTCAGCTATCGCCTATTCATCATTCCTGAAGAAACAGAAGATAAATGCTATTCCAGCATATTATGGAGAGCTCAATCCAGAAACTGAATATGCACTTGACCTCTTCAAGGTAAAGGATCTGCTAAATCTGAAGTCAGTAAAAGGAAAAAGTGTCGTTCTCGTCGATCACAATGAGGCAATCCAGAGTCCTGATGGCATCGAAGATTCTAAAGTGGTCGAGATAGTCGACCATCACAAGATAGGCTTTTCTTCTTCTGACCCAATTGCATTCATAGCAAGACCGTATGGTTCTACTGCCACAATCATTGCCGAAAGAATGTTCCTTGAACAATTCAAAATAACTAAACAGATCGCTGGGTTACTACTTTGTGCGATACTATCTGATACTATCGTCTTCAAATCGACCACGACTACGAAGACTGACATGAAGATAGCGAAGGAATTAGCTGTAATCGCTGGAGTCACGAACCTGAAGATTTTCGGCATCGAATTGAAAAAGAAAAAGGCGAGCCTCTCCGGGTTATCTGCTGAAAAGATACTATACTCTGACTTCAAGCTATTCGAAGCTTCGGACAAGAAATTCGGAATAGGACAGATCGAAGTGGTGGACCTAAAAGAAGGAAAAGAAAGGAAGGAAGACATTATAAAAAAGCTTGGGGAAATAGTAGAGAAAGATGGACTGTCCTTCGGAGTACTGATGATGACCGATATCATCAAAGAGGGGTCGGAATTAATCATCGTAGGAGATATTAAGCCAATTGAGAAGGCTTTCAAAGTGAAGATAAAGGATAATTCCATCTATATCCCAGGAATGATGTCTAGAAAGAAAGATCTTGTTCCAAAACTGATGTAATCAAAATAAAATACTTCCTCAATGGAAGTATTTTTTTATCTGGGCTTAGGATATGTGACTCGTACAAAATGGACATTTCTTTGCCTTGATAGGGACATCACTGTCGCATTCAGGACATTTCTTGGTCGTAGGGACTGATTGGGATTCTTTTTTAGTCTTCTCATTCAAGGAGTTGATCGGTAAGACAATGAAAAAGTATATAGTAAAAGAAACTATAAGAAATGAGATGAGGTTATTGATGAACTTCCCTATCATGAAATGACTACTATTAATAGTGAAAGTCCATCCAGCAAAATCAGGGACTTTCGCAAAGACGCCGATGAATGGAGTAAGTATGTCTGACACGAGAGAACTGACAACACTTCCAAAAGCTGCTCCGACCATCACACCAACTGCCAAGTCTACAACATTGCCTCTTAGGATGAACTTCTTGAATTCTTGTAACATATATTTAAAATTATATTGATTATTAAAATTGTCGTGAATCATAGGCCCAATGAAGCAGGGCTTGCCTTTGTTTCTTCCTACATGACCAATCCCCTTTCCTGCAATTCTTCCTCAGCTGGACTATATGTCTCATCATCATCTTCCATCTCCTGATCTGCCTATTGTCATCAACATGTCTTCGTCCCATATAATAACGGCAATACCATTGGAACCAGCCTCTTGGATCATCTGGATGTATCCACCCTTTCTCTCTCCAGACTGATAATGGCTGACTAGCATTGACTCCGAAGAAATTAATAGAAGGATCGTGCTTTTCTGGACATAATTTAGCATCCGAGTACCAATCCTTTGGAAATTCGTCCGCGCAATCAGTCATATACTTTCCGCCAAAAATACCCATAGCTAATAATTCTTTCGGCGTAAGGGCGGGCTTGAAATCCTTATCGAAATCTTCTCCCATAGGGCAGACCAAATAATAACGATAGTCTTGCTGCATCTTGTCGTTAACGATAACCAGCTTCCTTCTCATATGATACATTAATCAGCTGCTAATGGCTCGATATAGTCAAATCTTATCTGGGTCTCCTGATCGTTGATGCGCTGGAATTTGATAACGATCAATTTCTGACTATTATCCATATTGGTCCAGATTATCTCATCACCTGAAGGGTTCAGTTCTTGCTTATATCCTTGGACGCTTATCCCCTTATAATAATTCATTATTTCTTCATATTTACCCTTGTGGGCATATATCATGCCATTATCCAAACCGATGCCTTCATAGTCAAGGAGTTCTAATTGTGGATATAGAGGAATCTTATCGAATACTCTAGTATTCTTATTGATCTTATTCTTAAAGCCACCCTCTTGGGCGCTGACCTCTCCAGGAAGGACTTCATATTCCTCAATGAGCTTCACGTCGTAACACTCGTTCACTATTCCGGTAAATTCTTTTCTCTTTATCGCATAGGCATCCTTATCCTTGATATCTGCCAGACCAATACGGAATTCTTTCTTTATCTCGCTATTCTTGCTCGAAGAACAGTCAGTCGGCAAGACTTCCTTACTGCTCCACCCTCTTTGATTCCCTGAATAGTAAAAGCTTAGTACTAGGACCCCGATCACTATTATTAAAAATGTTAAAATTGCCTTTTTCATATTAGTAGCCACTTGTTAGTTTATAATCCTTGTAATAATTCTGGCCCTTTATAATATTTTTGTCTAGCAGGTTATCCATATATTAAAAAGCCTCTTCCAAGAAAGAGGTCTGTTTTACGATCAAACGGTGTAGATATATAAGAATCTTTCCCACTCCTCAACGCATTTCTCTGACAATTCAATGACATCTACCAATGTTCCGAACTCCCTAACATCGATACCGAACCTGCTTTCCCCCCTTGAGGGATCATAGTAACGGATTATATATGTCGATAATCCATTGATCTCATGCTCGACGAGATGGTTCTTGGGTTGATATCGATTTATCTCCTTATGCTTCTGCTTATTAGCCATATCCCTGCAAAGCGACAATGAGACGCTATTGGAAATGAAGATATCGACGTCTCTTTTCTTGTAATGACTTTCAAACAGCCAATCCCTTAAATGATAGCATTGTATGAAAAAAGACGTAAAAGCATCTATAGCATCCTTGAAGTTTTCATCCGTAGGAATAGAGAATCTCTTAATATCTTCCTCTAACCTCTTGATCCTTTCTAATTGTTCACGATATGGTAAAGAGAATCGCATATTATTCAAATCATTAAATACAACGGTTTACATCTTAATCTATATTCTTATTCTATGCAACAATCAACTGCCTTCTTGATAACGTCCTTAACTTTTCCCATAAATCCTTTCTTCTCGCTGTCTTCCTTATTCAGAGCTTGATCATCGATCTTTCCGATGTCTCCGATATCGATTATCTTCATGTTTATGGCCCAAAACAGTGAATAAAGAGAGTATGCTTTATCGAATAAGTCATAGGCTTCCTCTTTCTTCCCCATGCCGAGCTGCTTAGTTCCGACCTCCATCAACCTCATCGAGGCTGCTAATAGATGCTTTGAGATGCACCAGACTTCTCCTTCGTATTCAGTAATTATCTTCTTGAGCAATTCTTTCCTCATCTCCCTGACATCCTTAACCAGGTCATAATATTCATTCTTTCCGGTCTTTGCTCCGCTGAAGATAAAATGCTCCTCAATGCTTATGAGGTTCATTATCGCAATAGTCAGATCCTGATCAGAAGATAAGTCCATTTTTTCAACTTTTTTCATCTGGTCGACTTTCTCTATGAATTCATTAAGATTCTTAATCGGGTTTTCCTTGTTCATAATAGTTTATATTATCTTGTTAAAAAATAAAATATGATACTACAGATTATCAATGGAGCTATCGGCATCAAGACTTTCTGGAATGGAAAATATGCACGATTGCCATTCCTCTCCTTCAAATAGTAATAGAGGTCTGAGCAGAACCAAAAGCCGAGACTGCCAGTAGCGAAGCCAATGAATAGATTATCTACTTTGCCTAAGAATATGGAATCGAATATTCCAACATAATAAAGAGGGACTAAAACAAGGAGATAATAAGCTATTCTTGCTAGAATACTCCACCCTTTTGAGGTAATCCTCCTGCTGGAAATCCAAGAGTTTCCCCATACAATCATCGAGATCGTAAGTCCTCCGATCCATAATCCAGTAATCGAATCATCTACTCCGAGCCATCTTGAAAATCCGATTCCTGCCCCAACTGCAACCGTACAAATAGGACAAATGGCAAGGACTTGGATGATCGGAATGATCAATCCGGATATCAAAATAAATATGAATAGATCCTTTCTTAATTCCATAATGATCAATTAACCTTATTCTTCAAATAATTAATAATCTCTTCATCTCCCACATAACATCTTCCCTCGCTCCATAAGAATGGTATACCGATTGAAGAAGATGATATCCCACAGATACTAGCTCTCTCGTTCAGTTCGCCGAGGTTCTTATCGTCATGGATTTCCTTATCCACAATCTTCATCGTTTCCCTCAAGCTATTATCCTCAATATATTTTTCCACTATCTTGCAATGAGGACAAGTATTGCCATAATAAAGAACTAATGATTCATAGTCATTAAGAAGATTAACGGAAACATGATCTTTTTTATTCTCACTCAGTATGAAGATAGAACAAACTAGAAATAGTAAGAATATTACTCCCTTAATTATTATTCTCTTATTAGCCATAAATCAATTGTAGCACCTTAACCTTCATTAATAAATATATGATCCAACTATGGTATTGATACTTTTAGTCTCCTATGCTATCAATATCCTAGTTAAAAATGACGACAAGTAATCTAAGAAATCTAGCCAAGAGCATTATGAATAGTTCAAATGATGATAAGGATTTGATTTCTTTAAAAAAAGTACTGAAAGAGATTGATGAAGAACTTTCTCTGAAGATTGCGTCAAATACGAACGACCCAGCAGTTCTTTTAGACATAACCCCTGAATGCGGCTCAAAGGCATTCCAAGTAGCAAGTAATAGATTAAGAAAGCTTTTTCCTAAAGAGTATTGGAGGATACAGAATAATGATGAAATAATTAGAAAGACTCTGATGTATCAATTTGCGTAAATCCGTTCTTACGGATTTTTTTATATGACAATATCTTTCAAAAGGAAATGATAAATAATATAGATGAATGAAAAGTTCTCAATGGCTAACAATGGAATCCCTAACAAGAAATACCATTTCCTATTCTTGTGCCGAAAAACAAACATCCCTAAATAAATCCCTATTGAACCCAGAATAGTTGCGAGGAAGAACATCATGCCTTCGGATATCCTCTGGTCATGATCAATCGCCTTCTTCTTATCAATGAACATCACCCCAAAGGAAAAGATATTCATCAATAAAATAACCAAGAGAATGATATGCAATAATTCCATTATTTTATCTTCTTATAGTTCAGAGTATTCCCTCTTGCTAAATAGCTCAAGACTAATTTATCGTTATCGATACTGACAATCTCATACTGCATGACCTCTCCGTCAATAGTAGTATTGATAATATCATCTTTTATCGTAAAAGCTCCTTCTGACATCTTTTCTCCCTGATAATAATCGATCATCTTACCCCCATTGAATTCGATAGAGCTAGCTGGGTCATCCAATGACTCCCATTTACCAAGCACTGAATAGGCCTTCTCCTCTTCCTGTTTCTGCACTGATCCAGTAGGAGGACTTACTGCTTCTTCTGAAGGAGTGCTTGGTCCTGATGGGGTCTGGACCTGCTTATTCTCACCAGTTTCTTCTTTGTGGTTATTTCCTTGATAGATATAGAATGCGGCGACGATGACTAATAAGACGACTGCGATTGTCAATACTTTTTTCATAACTTTTTAATATTATTTATTATGTGTCGCTAAGAACTTAGGAATGAATCTGATCAAGATGTCATAGAATGATTCCATCTGCCTGATATCAATCCATTCATTCTTTGCGTGGATATTATCTGACTTTATATTCGTTATAAGGACAGGGATGCCTTTTTCGGCAAAGAACCTTGCGTCAGAAGCTCCCTCAACCCTTGAATAGATAACTTCTGATCCCAATACTTTTTCTGCTACTGCCTTATACTGCTCAATGAAATCGATTGGCTCCTGATTACATGCATTACCGACCACCATTATCTTGTAATTCTTGGTTATCGACCTTATCCCTTCCATTATCTTCTCCCTTTCGTAGCTATTTATGAAACGCACATCAAAATACGCCTCAGCATAGTGAGGAACTCTATTAACGACATCTCCTCCATTTATCCTTCCGAGATTGACAGTATTATCCCAGTCCTCCTTCTTTGATTCAGGAATAAGTAATTCTATCTTGCGGTAGATATCGATTATTTTCTCTATCGCATTCTCTCCTAAGAACGGCCTTGAACCATGGGAAGATTTTCCATGTGTCCATATCTTGAAATGGATCAAACCTTTCTGGTTCAGGATTATCGTCTTAAGATTCCTCCCTCCGTCTGGGATTATGACGAATGACGGCTTGAATCTTCCAACCAAAACCCCCACCCCGTGATGTCCTCCTATTTCTTCGTCAGTAGTAAGCATGAGTCCTAGCGATAACTTTTCTTCCTGCTTTGAGAAGTATTTCATCGCCTCTATCATAGCAGCACAACTCCCCTTCATATCTCCTGCACCTCTAGCATAAAGCCTATTCCCCTTGATCCTTGGAATGAATTGGCTATCTTCAGCAGCTACGACGTCAAGGTGTCCATTAAGAAGGATAGTAGGAGTCTTTTCTCTCCTCAAAGTAATGACTATTGATGGAGATTTTCTTGATCTGAGCTCGGTAATATATACCTTATACCCTTCGAACTCTTCCCTTACGAAATCAATGACCCTTTTCTTCTCTTCGTAATTATCTTGTGTCGTCCTAAATCCAATTAAATTTTTAGTCAAAGATATCAATTGATCTTTCATATCTTCATTATACTTCATATATATCAAAAGAAAAAGGAGTCTTAATCCTCCTTTATTTGTAATGGACCTATGGTAGCATCACTTGCTCCATGTATCCTGATATTCGGTCTAGCGACCCATATGCCACCTAAGCATGAATATGAATTGATTTCCAAGTCATATCCAAAATATATCCTGTAGTTCATATAGAGCTTTTTCCCATCAATCTCTAACGACATCGGTGCGAGGTATTCCTGAAGATACATCTCTCCAAAATCATCAATCACTCTCCTTATCTGGGTCTTAGTAGAAATACCAACCCCCTTGTTGTTCAATTCGGCCTTCCATACGTGGACTCCTTTGCATTTCGAGCCTTGTTTCGGCTTCAAGCAAAACCCTTCGCTCCAAGGAAAAAGTTCATAATCCCGATATGAGACATTCTTCCACAGCCCCATATGTTCACCATAAACCTTATCTCCTTTATTCCTCAGCGTAGATACAGAACGGTCTTGGAAGATATGGAAATCTTCTTCTGATGGTTCTGTCCTTACTAAGAGCAAGCAATCGTCTTGGAGCGCCTCCTCGAATCCAATTGTCGGAAGCCACAGCCGGTCATCGCTCTCTTTCCTGTTAGATGAGATCAATGACCTTATTACTGGCCATCTTCTTCTCAGTCCTTCGATCATCAGCCTGAACTGAGGATTGATACAGTACGAGATACCAATTCCAGCCGGACGCTCCTCTATCTCATAAATGAAGATAGTCTTATCCCTGATCGTGCAATCTAAGCGAATGACGATTGAGGGGACATGATGGTTCGCAGCGACCCAAGTCGATTCTTTTGGGAAAAACCTGATCCATTCTTCTAGGAATATGAGGCTTTTATCGATAAGGCTGCGATCTATGAACTCAGCCGACTCTGACCTCTTGAATTTCCACCTAAAATCATCTAATCCATTTGAATACATTTCTACCTACCTAAAATCAATGAACTAAGTGATTATACGATAACATATCAGCCGTAAAAGTCAAAAAGTTGTCCTGGGGACAACTTATTCTCTATCTTCACGATCCTCTTGAGCAGTCTTAAAGGCTATTGCCACTAAATTAGCATATAATGACAATGTCCTTAAGTCTTTCTGAGAGAAATTTTTCTCGAAATACCGATGCAGGTATATGACGCCACACGTCTTTACTCCGAACTTGATCGGGGCTGCTGCGCAAGTAATAATTCCATCTTTTGCAGGAACATCGTCGGAGGTACGACGGATATTATCCTCTTCCTCGTAATTATTGATCGCATACGGCTTTCCTCCTTTTACCACTAAGCCACCGAGACCATAACCAAGAGGCAATCGTACATTCTTAAGGTCCTCACTGATATCACCGACCGAAACGAAGTGATGCAAGACGCCATCTTCGATCAAGGAGATATGACTAGCATTTACATGGAAGATGTCTACCATGCTACTGAGAATCAGCTCGAGATTCTTCTTAAGATCACTATTCTCGACGATTCCGATCGTGAAATCGTATATCTTCAAGATCATCTTCTCAAATCTCTTCTTCTTGTATGCAGCCACTGCGACTGACAGGAGTTCTGTGTACTGAGAATTTATATCAGTACCTTTCTGGAGGTAAAAATCTGCTTTGTTGTTAAGCGCTTCTATGACTATCTCTTCCCTGCTCCTACCTGTGAATATTATGAATGGAATTTCCTGAGTGAGTGAATTACTCCTTACCCGCTTCAGGAATTCTATTCCAGTAACCCCTGGCATATCGTTATCCGAAATGATTATATCCACCCGGTCATTAAGCAGGATTTCAAAACCATCCTCGACTGAAGAAGCTGTAAGTAGCGTAAATTCTGGATTCTTGCCGACATATATCTTGCAAAGATCAAGTAATTGCTCATTATCATCGACATAAAGGATCCTGTATCTTTCATCTGACTTCATCTTTATCACACCTTTTAAAAGGGCTGGGAATAGTATACCTTATGAGAAATAGTTGTCAATCAAGCAATACCCTATTGATACTCTCCTTGAATTCCTATCTTCCAAGAATGATAGTATGGATTTTGGTCTTTTTCTTCCTTGATAGTACTACTGTCTCCGTGTCCGGGATAGATATTGATTGATCCATCTTGAGAATCGACCAATCTTAATATGCTCATCCTCAGATCTTCTTGGCTTCCAGTCGGAAGATCCCAGCGACCCACAGTTCCTTTGAAAATAGTGTCTCCTGTATACAGGTCATGCCCTATTCCGTAGCATACGCTACCGATCGTATGTCCTGGAGTATGTATCACTTTTATGGTATTTGATCCGAACTGGATAGTGTCTTCATCCTTGAGTTTTACGATATTGATATCATTCAAATCGAATCCTGGCCCATGATCAGAAAAATCCGAACCATTCTTATGGTTATCAATCAATACTTGATATTCTTCCTCGTGCAGATATACTGGAACCGGAAAGCAATCAATCGCACCGATATGATCAATATGAGCATGTGTTAGCAGTATGCCTAGGACATTCAATCCTTCCCTAGCGACATATCCTATGATCCTTTCCTTCTCATATCCAGGATCGATAATATAGCAATCATTGCCATCTCTCAAGAAGTAACAATTAACATCTATGAAACCTCTTAGCAATAGTTTATCCATATTAAATTATACTTCGCCGATTATGACTACATAATTCTTACCGTATTCTTTTGCGCATTTAGGACATGTCGTATACCACATGAACCATTTCTTGACCTGATACCCATTATTCTTTGCATAGGCTTTGAAATCATTACACCATTCCTCTGTCTTATTGAAATTACCTTCATAAACCTTGCTCAAATACTTACCGCTTAGCTGAATATTTTCCATCCCCGGAACTTCCTTATCCGCTGACAGATAGATATCCATATTCCATTTAGAAGTATGGTCAGAAAGACAAATCATATCGGTCGTCTTGATTCCTGACGCTTCTAACCCCTTATACAGCTTAGTGATGACTGAACCGAAATTGATCGGCATGAAGAATAATGTAAAAACACTACCCTTGATGAAATTCTTATTGTGCCATTCTAACAATTTTCCATCCCATGGCAATGGATCAAATATTGGGCAACACCCTGTTTCTTTTATCATATTTTTTTACTTTATTATAATTTATTCTATTATATCCTTTTTACGGATTTAAATAAATAAAAACAACATATATCAATATGCTGTTTATAATCTGACTATTTCGTTATGAAGTAAAATATTATCGAAAGGATTAAAAGAGGAATCAGGGCCCAAACGACTTTCTGGTATTTAAAAAGGGATTTTCCTCTTTTTGCCCTCATTGACCTGTACCACTTTTCAAATACTAGGAAGGTGGCACTTCCGACAAAGATACTGAATATCAACTTGTCCATTCCCCATATCGTATGATATTCGCTACCAATGACTTCAATAGAATGAAGTGGCCATATAACCATGATGTAATAAGAGGCAATAATTATGACATCCTTTCCCCAAAAATTGATTTTCTTCTTATTGAACCATTCGATAGTCCACATGATTATACCGACAGTCAATCCTCCTATCCAAACACCTGTAATCGTATCATCTATCTTAAGCCAACGAGCTAATCCTAATCCAGCAGAAGCACCTATGACACATACAGGACAGACTGCTAAAGCGGCTTGAGTGAAAAAAGTGCCGATAAATGAAATCAGTGAAATTAATTTTATTTTATTCATATTTTTTTAATATATCCATATTATATAAAAATACTGGTATTGTCTAGCTAAATAATCATAGGAGAAATCAAGGTATCCACGTATTTTCGTTTATTTATTCATCCTTATCAATGTTCCTATCATGCTTATCCCTTACCGACTTCATGATACCCTTAAGCCTATTATCCGCTAAAGAACCGCAATCAAGAGTACCTATTGCCAATAAGATCGCCTCCTTCTCCTTCTCATTAAATTGATATTTTTCACGTATTTCCAATAAAATATTGATTGCTTCTTTATATTCCATAAGACTTTGAGTCATATAAAAATACCTTTTAGGTGTTTCTATTTTATCGCTTCCTTCTTCTTATTAAATGATGATTTGCATTCCTCTTTGCTATATTTCCTATCAGAAGCCTTAATTACTTTCGGCTCTCCACCTTCCCCGTTATCCATATAACTGGCAATATCCTCGAAGGCGACTTTTCCTCCATATTCTTCCACTTTTTCTAGGATAATACTATCGATACCCCCTTCATCACAATGAAAAATCATTCCGCATATCGAATCCTTCATTTCTTTTTTAATATAATTCCTTTCTACGTCACATAAGCTATAGCTATTTCCTGTTTCGTCAATCTGCTGCTTGATACACGTATCCAATCTCTTGCTGTAAAAAAACTTTATATCTCCCCCGCTCACCTGATCCTTGTTCTCTTCAAGAAAAGCCTTTCCTAACCCCTCGCATCTCTTATCGATTGATTGGGATTCGTTGAACAGAAATCCGCATATAGCCACTCCTATTAATAATACAACTACTAATACAATTTTATTTTGTTTTATCTTCATTAGAATATATCTTAAAATTTAAAAACCCATATGTCAATCAATCTATGCTAGTTATGAGATATCATACTTTATTATTTGAAAAATATATAAATAGGATCAGAGCTTCAATAAAACTATTTCTGTATGATCTACAATCCTAACAGGAAGCGTCATTTTCTAATCATTAATATTATCAGGGAGTTCGAAATCTGATTATTACTACGCCTGAGCCTCCTCGACCGCCATATGAGTAACCGCCATATCTATCGCTTCCACCACCACCTCCGCCCAGACCACCTACTCCTGGGTTACCTGTACCTTCAACAGCACCTGAGCCTCCGCCACCTAAGCCGCCAGAAGCAGCATATAGTTGCCCACCAGCACCTCCGCCGCCAGCATAATAAGTGGCAGTTCCTGTAATAGAAGATACTCTTCCTATTCCACCGGATCCTGCTGAGCTAGATGTACCTGTTCCACCAGCACCTCCAGCACCTCCGCCGCCAGCTGCTCCATATTTATCTCCAGCGACTGAATTTCCTCCAGCATAGCCATATCCTCCACTTGTAGATGATGGTTGGAGAGCTGCTTGCCCTGCACGCGAATCAACGTATGAAATATATGGAGCTCCACCGCCACCAGACCCTCCAGTGTTTGCTAATCGATTATTGGTCCAAGCCCCGTATCCTCCACCAATAGCTACAATATCCCCAAAGATAGAGTTACTTCCATTTGTATGCCCAGACCCAACTGTGTCTGGAATCCCACCCGCACCTACTGTTATGCTTGAGGGACTATTTACTAGATATGATAGTCTTTCCACAAACCCTCCACCGCCACCACCACCAGAAGATCCACCGCCACCGCCAGCAACGACTAAAACATCAACCCGACTAACTCCAATAGGAGGAGTCCATGTGAATGAGCCCGTAGATACTCCTGATAAAGTAAACTTGTTAATCGTATATAGTCCATCAATCGACTCCGCACATGCTAACCCTCCTCCGGAAGTACAAGCTGTAGGAGATCTACTTGCAGTACAATTTGCGTCATTTCCTCCATTAATACCACTACAGACCCAATCCACTGAAGATCCAATTCCTGGAAAAGAAGGAGAAGAAGGGGTTGATGATCCTATAGAACAAAAAGTGTTTGATCCATAACTTGTAACAGTAGTATAGAATGCCCTATTGGCAGTTCCACATACTCCGTCTATGGATTTATTAATACTGCAAGTGCTACTCGTTGATCCACCATTAATACCACCACAAGTCCAAGTCCAAGGACCAGTCCCAGAGATTGTTCCAGGATTTCCAGCATTACAAGTAGCTGTAGGGGTATTGTATGAATTAGTAGTTGCTGGACATATACCATCTACTGATTTATTAACCGTACATACATCACTATTAGTTCCTCCATTGATTCCATTACATACCCAAGTCCATGGATCTGTTCCTGATATGGAAGAAGGATTACCTGCAATGCAAGTTGCAGTCG